>JBFLXF010000070.1:0-7852 GCA_040757515.1 Actinomycetota bacterium | reverse complement strand
TCCCGGGCTCTCTCGGCCCGACGGACCCACCGGGCGATGCCGGGAAGATCGAGCGTCTCGCCGCAATCGGGGCAGACGTACGCGGCCCCCACGGCGGCCCTAAGGCCCGACGGATGCGGGCAGCGTTCTCTCGACTCGTACAAGGGATCCAGCATCGTACCCCCGCTACGCCTCCCATGCGCCTCTCGCCCGGGCGCCCATTTATTCTACCTTAACGTCAACTATAAAGATACAACCATGCGCGAGGAACTCCGCGGACGGCATCTTGTGAACCGGCGCGGGAGGTCCGCAGCAACCCTGCAGCGCGGCTTCATGCCGGGCGCGGAGATGACGATTCTGGTAACTTTTTGCGCCATGCTCCCTGGAGAGGCCCACATCGTGTTCAACCCGACTGCGGACAGGGGTCGGGCCGCGGCGAAGCGGGATGTCGTCTCGCGTTCTCTGCGGGAGCGCGGGGTCGCGGCGGTCTGGCATGTCACGAAGGGGCCGGGACACGCGCGGCGCATCGTCGAGTCGCTTCCGGAGGGGGCGCTCGCCGTAGCGATGGGCGGCGACGGGACCGTACACGAGGTGGCTGCGGCGTGTGTGGAGGCGGGGCGGGTCATGGCGGTGCTGCCGGCTGGCAGCGGCAACGACTACGTCAAGGCACTCGGCATCGGCGCGGACCTCGGCCGGGCGCTGGAGGTGCTCGTCGCGGGGAAGGTGCGTCGCGTGGACACCGGGGAGGTCAACGGCGAGCCGTTCAACAACGGTCTCGGCATCGGTTTCGACGCTCAAGTGGCTGCTGGGGTGGCGACGGCGCCCGAATTCCTGGGAGGTGCCGGGCGGTACGCGTGGTCGGTGGCGAAGCTGCTGTGGGGCTTCCGATGCCACGAGGCCTCGCTCAAGCTCGACGGCGAGGCGGTGGCGGCGAAGACGATCCTGGTGGCGGTCGCGCTCGGAACGACCTACGGCTCGATGTTCCGACTGGCGCCCGAGGCGCGGCTGGACGACGGACTTCTAGACGTAGTGTGGTCCGACGAGGTGAGCCGGGCTGAGGTTGTGCGCCTCATCCCACCGGCGCTCTCGGGGACGCTGCTGAGGCACCCGAAGGTACACCTGGCGCGGGCGCGGGAGGTAGTGGTGGAGATGGAGAGAGCGGTTCCGGCGCACGTGGACGGAGAGATCCTGCCGCCCACCCGACGCTTCCGGGCCCGGGTGAGAGCCGGGGCGCTGCGGGTTTTGGCACCGTAACCTGCGGATGGGTACTCTGCAAAACCCGTCCTGGCTGTTCCTACACCTCTATTCGCGGCGCATATGCCCGCCTGGTCGTTGCATCACCTTGCTCGCAGATCGACCGCGACGTGGGACCCTGACCGGCGGCTACGGGTCAGGCACCCCAGTCGGAGCTCGATGGCGAGGCCCTGGTGCCACGCGATCGACGTCCGTGCCTATGCCGGGGGCGTCCGCGCGCCGTTGGGGTCGCCGGTGGTCGGCATGGCGGTCGCGTCAGTGCCCAGAGACGGCCCCTTGCGGTAGACGGTGACTTCAAGCTCTTCGCAACTATACCACTCTCGGGAGAACAGCTCGGGGCGATCTCCCGGGCCGTAGTCTACCTGTTCCAGGAGCAGCAGCGGGTGGTCGGGCTTCGTCTTCAGTCTTCGCGCCATCTCGCGGTCGGCCAACACGGGTTTTATGCTCGCGATGCCGTGATCGACCGGATGTCCCAGGTCCGCGAGGAGCTCATAGAGCGAGCCGGAGAGCCCTCGCAGGTCCTCCAGGCCCCGGGGTAGGATCTCCATAGGCATGAACTCTACCGAATAGACGATAGGATCGCCATCGGCGGTCCTCAGCCGCTCCAGGCGCGCGACCGGGTGCCCGGGCTCCAAAGCCAGCGCCCGCGCCACAGCCTCGGTGGACGGCTCCTCTGAGACCCGCACGTCTTCGTTACCCGGCGTGAAGCCCATGCTCCGTATGAGCTGCGTGACGCCGAAGTTGGTGTCCAGGTTGTTGCGCAGCCGGGGCTTCTTAGTGACGTAGGTACCGAGACCGTGCTGACGGGAGAGGTAGCCCTCCTCGACCAGCCCCCGTACCGCCTCGCGCAGCGTAATCCTGCTGACGCCATAGCTGGCCGCAAGGTCAGGTTCGGCAGGCAGCTTGTCGCCGGGTGAGTACGTGCCGCTCAGCAGATCCCGTCGCAGCTCGTCGCGGACTACGTCCGTCAGGAGCTTCCGGCCCCGTCCTCCGCCGTAACGCTTTACGTCTGTCATAAGACCACCACGTGGCCATACTAGCACGTCACGGCCGCCTGGCGAGGCGAAGCAGCCGGATCTCTCTATGTCACTACCGAACGGCTGGCCGAGAGGACCACCTCCACGCTCTCCTTCGGAGAGTCGCCGAAGCGTCTCTCGAAGATGGCACTGCCGACGGTGAACCCCCAGACGCCGGCCCTGGAGAGCGCCCGGATCCTCTCCTCCGAATCCACGCTGCCGGCGGCGACAACAGGCACGCTAACTGCACCGACGACACTGCGCACCAGCGCCTCCACGTCGCCGTCGTAGCGGTAGGCGAGCAGGTCCAGCCCGTGAACCCCTTCGGTTTGCGCCAGTTGCCGGGCACTCTCGGTGATCTCTGCTATGCTTCCGCGCAAGAGGCTCGGGTGACCGACTACCCGGCCCGGGAAGGGGAAATACCGGATACCGGACCCCGCTAGGATGCCCCTGACCTCCTCCGCGTGAGTGCCGCCCAGCAGGTAGTCCACGTCGAGATCCAAGGCCGCGCGGGCAGAGCGCAATTCGTCCTCCTTACGCTCGCTGACGACCTCCAGCATCACCTCCTGGCCGCCGGCGTGGATTTCAGCGGTAAGCGCTCTTAGCTCGTTGAACGGCAGTCCGACGTCCTTGAATCCGACGTAGCGCAACCCCGCGTCGCGCACCTCCTTGTAGACTTCGAAGGCATCCGCGACGGTCCTGTCCTGGTGGGTCAGCATGAAGATAAACTCCGGCATTCTAACTCCTCTCTCTCCCGGCGCGCGCGGCGGTGCGCCGTTCGATTTCTTCGGGCAGCAGCCCGGTGAGGTCCTGGATCACGTAGTCCGGCTCTTCGGGCGACGCCAGGGCCTCCTCCGGACCGGTCGCGCCGGTGAGGACCAGGGCGGCGTGCATGCCCGCCCTCTTTGCCATGCGCACGTCGGTGGCAAGGCGGTCGCCGACGAGGAGGGCGTTCCGGGCAGGGACGCCGAGCCGGTCGAGCAGTGTTGCTGCCATGTGCTCCGAGGGCTTGCCAACCACCGCCTCGGCGCGGGCGCCCGTGCACGCCTCGACCGCTGCGAGCATCGCCGCGCAGTCCGGGAGACCGCCGTCGGGGGTCGGGCAGTAGGCGTCCGGGTTGGTGGCAACGATCCTGGCTCCAGCCCGCACGGCGTCGAAGGCGACCTGGAGCTTGTGGTAATCGAAGCTGCGGTCGAAGGAGACGACGACCACCTCGACGTCCGTGGCCTCGTCCACGACTTCGTGACCGGCAGCCCGGAGCAGGGCGAGGAGTGGGGACTCTCCGATCACGAAGAGCCGGGCGCCCGGAGCGCGCTCTCGCAGGTAGCGCAGGAGGGCGTCGGTGGAGGAGACCACTTCCTCTGGCGAGGTTTCTATACCGAGCCGGGTAAGCTTGGCGGCGTAGTCTGCGGGGGTCTCCAGGGGCTTGTTGGTCAGGTAGACGACGCGGGAGAGACGCTTGAGCCTACCGAGCGCCTCAGCGGCGCCGGGCAGCAGCTCGTCACCGAGGTAGACCGTGCCGTCGAGGTCGAAGACGTAGCCGCCGAAGATCCTCCCCGGCGCCCTCAAAGCCCACCCCCCGCTGAGCGGGCACGCTGGAGGAGTCGCTCCACGAAGCCCTCGTTCCACCTCCCTGTGAAGAAGAGCAGGTCGGCGAGAGTGAAGCGGTTGCGCATGAGGTGGCAGTTCTTGAGCGCCCAGCGCGCTATCTCCGAATCGACGGGCGGATCTAACTCAGAGAACCGTGCCGGAGCCCCGGCCTCTGCGAGGGCGCGTGCGAGCCGCTCCGGCGGGAGGACCATCTCTTTTAGCCTGACGCGGTGTTCGGGCCAGTCCCGCAGGAAAGCCTCCACGCGCGGGCGTGAGGCGTGCCAGGAGGCGAACTTCTTCCGGTAGTCACTCCAGCATTCTTCCCCGACGACCCCCGAGGGGTCTATGCCGGAGAACGCCTTACGCACGAGGGGTTCCATCTCGCTCTCGTCCGGGAAGAGCTTATCTGTATTCACCGTTGAGGGGTCGAACTCCTCCAGTAGAACCTCCCAGGCCACGGCGACGGGGACCGCAGCGACGGCGACCTGGGCACCGTGGAAGGCCAGCGGGAGCTCGTACTGCTCGGCTGCCATGTCTATAAGGTGACTGACGAGGTGTTCGGTGCCGGAGAGTGGAGCGGTCTTGCCGGCGATGCCGAGGGTGAACCCGCTGAGGGTGAGGACCCGCGCGAGCCGGTCGAGCGCCTGCGAGTCGCCCGCTCGCAGTTTCGGGGCGTCGTCGAGGAGCCGGCGCGCGCCTTCGCGCACGAGGGCGACCGGGGCTTCGTGGTAGGAGTCATCCATGCCGACAGCGGAGGCCAAGTACCAGTCGGCAGGAGCGGTCCACGCGGAGATCAGGTCGCCGAACCCCGCGAGGTTCATCGCGGGGGGTGCGCCGGCGAGCACGGCGAGGTCCACGAGCAAGACGTCGGGCCAGCGCGAGGCGACGGTGCGCTTGGTGCCGGCCTTGAGCAAGACCGCCATGTCGTCGGAGAAGGCGTTGACGGAGGCGGCGGTCTGCACGATTACCAGCGGCGGCGAACCCGCCCGGGCGGTGGCCTCCTTGCAGAGGTCGGCGATGGTGCCAGAGCCGACCGCCACCACGCACCCGGCGCCCGCGACGGCGGCCCCGGCCTCGGTGAGCGCCTCCTCGTCGGCGTGCAGTGCATCCCTGCCGGCCCCGATCACCGCCTGCCGCACCTCGAAGCGCCCGGCCAGCGTCCGCTCGACCTCCGCCTTGAGATCTTCCCCGCCGCGGCGCATCGGCGTGGAGTCCATCACGAGCACGACGTCTGGGCTACGTGAGATATCGGCCACCGCCTCCGGCAGCGTGGTGAGGGCGTCGGGGCCTATTTCCACACGCTTCATGCCTATGGGCCTGAGAAGCCCGTTGGGGTCGGCCTCCTCTAGTCGCGTCCGCAGGTCTTCGAGGTCCGTGGGGTCCGCCTCCGCCAGCCTCTCGATCACCGTCACCGGACCGTCTCCTCCTCCCTGTCGAAGACGGGCTCAAGGGCCGCGTAGGCAGCCCGGTAGAGCCCGTATGCCTCGTCGTAGGCAGTCTTTCTCCCCGAGTCCGGCTCGTAGGTAGCGCCGAACTCGACGAGGCACGCGGCGGCCTCCTCCAACGAACCGTAGACGCCCTCGGCAACGCCCGCGAGCATCGCGGCCCCGGTTGC
Source organism: Actinomycetota bacterium (assembly GCA_040757515.1). Classification (GTDB taxonomy): domain Bacteria; phylum Actinomycetota; class Rubrobacteria; order Rubrobacterales; family Rubrobacteraceae; genus JBFLXF01. Next base: position 2,398 of record JBFLXF010000070.1, on the reverse strand, counting down.
GGTGGCCTCCTGGTTCTTCAGGGCGCGCAGCGTGCGGCCGGTGGCATCGGCCTTTATCCGGCACCAGAACGGGCTCCTGGCGCCACCGCCGACTACGCGCACCTCCTCTCCGCCGATACCCATCTCCTCGAAGCGGTCCACGATGTCTCTAAAGCCGTAGGCGCAGCCCTCGAAGACGGCCCGCGTCATGTGCCCCCGCCCGTGCTTCATCGAAAGCCCGTAGAAGACCCCGCGGGCGTTCCCGTTCCAGGTAGGCGTCATCGCCCCGCTCAGGCACGGCAGAAAAACGAGACCCTCGGAGCCCGGCGGCACGCCCTCAGCCTCGGCGGTCAGGGCGTCGTAGTCCGCCCGGGCGATGTGGTCGGAGTACCATCGGATCGAGCCTCCCGACACGAAGCCGGGGTTCTCTATGAGCCACAGCCTGAAGTCGGCGTGGGCGTGGGTCTCCACCAGCCCGGTCTCGTCGAAGACCGGCTCGCCGGCGGCGACGGCGACCGGCTCGGCGGTGCCGGTGATGTCGCAGACCAAATCCGGCTCCACGAGCCCCGCCCCGAGGCAGGCTCCGTGCTCATCGCCGCAGCCGACGACGACCTGTGTACCCGCCCGCAACCCGATCTCCCGCGCCGCCTCCCTCGTGAGCACTCCAGCGATCTCGTCGGCGGGCGCGACCCGCCCGAGGAGCGCGGGGTCCAGGCCCGCGACGGCGAGCATCTCCTCCGACCAGTCCTTCTCGCGCACGTCGTAGAGCATGCTGGAGGAGGCGTTAGAGTAATCCACAACCTTCTCCCCCGTCAGGTGGTAGACGAGATAACTACCCGGCAGCAGGAACGCTGAGGCGTCGCGGTAGACTTCGGGCTCCGCATCGCGCAGCCAAAGGATCTTGGGCGCGACGTGAGAGGAGTCGAGGTTGAGGCCCGTAATATCGAAGACACGCCCGGGGGAGATGCGCTGGCTCAAAGCGGCGATTTGAGCCTCGGCTCTCCGGTCCATCCAGACTATCGCCGGGCGCAGCGGCTCGCCGCCCGTCCCTACGGCCACCACACCATCCACCTGGGTCGCGAAGCCGACGGTCCCGACCTCTTCCGGGCCGACGCCCGCGCGGTCGAGCAACTCCCCCAAGACCGCGCGGAGGGCGGAGAGCCAGTCGTTCGGGTCCTGCTCTGCCCAGTTCGGGTTGGGGAAGGAGAGGTCGTAGGGAGCGGCGGCCTCGGCGAGTAGGTCGCCTGCGGCCCCTATCAAGACGCCCTTCAGGCTCTGGGAGCCGACGTCGCAACCGATTACGGCAGCCACGGCGCCTCTACCTCAGCTCCGACTCGGCGTGCTCGATCACGCTCAGCTCCTCCTCTATGGAGCGGCTGAGGAGCCGGTTGCGGCTGTAGAGGAAATAATAGGCGGCGAACGCCGCGAACACAAGCAGGCCGAAGATCATCGCCACGGGGTAGTCCTTTATCCCGGCCGGCAACAGCACCAGCGACAGTATAAGGGCAACCCAGGCCGTCGCTTGGCCTCCCGGCATCCTGAAGGGCCGACGCAGGTCCGGGCGCCGGCGCCGCAGCACGATGGCCGAGACCATCATCAGGATGTAGGAGATCGCGGCCCCGAAGACGCTCATCGTCACGAGCACCGGGATGGCGCTGCCGGGCAGAAACGCGCCGAGGAAGACGAGCCCGATCCCGACGAGCCCTGGCACCACCAGCGCCCAGGTGGGCGTGTGCCGCTGGTTGACCCGCGAGAGGAAGAACGGCAAATATCCGGTCCGCGAGAGCGCGAAGATCTGGCGCGAGTAAGCGAGCACGATGCCGTGGAACGAGGCCACGAGCCCTGCCAGCCCGACGACCGAAATGGTCCCGACGAGCCAGTGCCCGTCGCCGAGCCCGTTCTGGACCGCGACCGGGAGCGGCGCATCGGCCTCGCCTACCTCCCGCGCCCCACCCATCCCCGCGGCGACTGTGAGCGTGCAGACCGCCAGGATGGCGAGCGTAATAAACGAGCTGACCAGCGCCCGCGGCAGGTCACGTTCGGGATCGCGGGCCTCCTCGGCAGCCATCGGCAGCCCCTCTATGGCGAGGAAGAACCAGGCCGCGAGCGGCAACGCCGCCCAGAGCCCGGCGAAGCCATTCGGCAGGACCTCGCCGCCGCCCACCTCATTAAGGTTTACGAGCGTCACGTTCGGCAGACCGAAGAGATAGAAGACGACGAGCATAGCGAGCGCGATGGCGGTGAAGACCAGCTCTAGCTTGAGAGAGCTACCCACACCCCACAGGTGAACGGCGGTGAACACGACGTACACCGCGACGGCAGTCGCCACCGTAGGCAAGACCGGCAAGAGCACGTTGACGTAGGCGCCTATGGCGGTCGCCACGGCCGCCGGGGCTATGACGTACTCGATGACGACGCC
>JBFLXF010000069.1:0-7871 GCA_040757515.1 Actinomycetota bacterium | reverse complement strand
ACCATCCGGCGGTCGTCGCGCAGAAGGCGGCCACGGTGGCGATACTCTCGGACGGGCGCTTCCGGCTCGGCCTGGGCGCGGGCGAGAACCTCAACGAGCACGTCGTGGGCCGGGGCTGGCCGGCGGCGGACGTGCGCCACGAGATGCTGGCCGAGGCGATGGAGATCATCCGCTCCCTCTTCGAGGGCGGCTACGTCACCTACCGCGGCGACTACTACGACGTGGAGGACGCGAAGCTCTTCGATCTTCCGGACGAGCCCGTGGAGATAGGCGTGGCCGTGAGCGGCCGGGAGTCGTGCGAGCTGGCAGGCAAGATGGGGGACTTCGTTATCGCCACGGAGCCGGAGGCGCGGCTCGTCGAGATGTTCCGCGAGTACGGCGGCGAGGGGCCGGGCGTCGCCCAGATCCCGGTCTGCTGGGGCGGGGACGAGGCCGAGTGCCGGCGCCTCGCCCGCGAGCAGTTCCGCTGGTCCGCCGGCGGCTGGAAGGTGATGGCGGAGCTGCCGAACCCCGTCAACTTCGACGCCTACACGCAGTTCGTGCGCGAGGAGGACATGGCCGAGCTCGTCCCTTGCGGCCCGGACGTCGAGGGGATCGTGGAGGGGGTCAGGCAGTTTACCGAGGCGGGATTCGGCCACGTCGCGCTGGTGCAGATAGGCGACCGCCAGAAGGAGTTCTGCGAGTTCTACGAGCGGGAGCTCGGGGAGGCGCTGAAGGGTTTGTAACGTCCCGATCGCGCTGGTAGACTATCGCGGCAGACCAATAGGCCCCTGCTCCGCGAGGGTACCACAGCCCCCGGAGCCGTTTCTAGACCGGAGGAGGCAACCATAGACACCTACGAAGTTATGCTCATAATCATCCCGGAGCTCGACGAAGAGCAGGTCGAGAACACGGTCGCCCGCTTCCAGACTATCATCGAGCGCACGGGCGGCGAGGCGGGCGAGCCGAACCACTGGGGCAGACGCAAGCTGGCCTACGAGATCGACCACCGCACCGACGGCTACTACGTGGTCATGCGGTTCACGCCGGGCGAGCGGACGCTCGTGGAGCTCAAGCGCATTCTTCGCGTCTCCGACGACGTCCTGCGGCACATGATCGTGAAGCTACCGCCGAGCTATGCGCACGAGCCGCTGCCGGAGGAGACCGTCGAGGCGGCCGGCTAACCCGTTCAGGAGGTAGAGAAGAGTGGCTACGAAGAGGAGAGGCGGCGCGGCGTCTCGCGGAGCGCGTCCGGGCAAGAGCAAGCCCTGCGTGTTCTGCAAGGAGAACATCGCGTACGTGGACTACAAGGACTACAACATGCTCCGGCGGTTCACCTCGGACCGGGGCAAGATCCGGGCCCGCCGCGTGACCGGCCTGTGCCCGCAGCACCAGCGAGAGGCCGCCACCGCCATAAAGCGCGCCCGCGAGATGGCGCTTCTGCCGTACATCGCCGGGCAGTAGGAGGACTACCAGAATGCAGGTAATACTCAAAGGGGACGTCGAGAAGCTCGGTCAGCGCGGCGACATCGTGGAGGTGAGCCGGGGCTACGTGCGCAACTTCCTGGTCCCGCGCGGGCTCGCGGAGGTCGCCACCCCGGCGAAGCTGGAGGAAGCCCGGCGCCAGATGGAGGAGGCCGCCGAGCGCGAGCGGCGCCTCGCCGAGCGGGCCGAGGAGATCGCCGAGACGCTCAACAAGAGCGTCATCACCATCGAGGCTCGCACCGGCGAGGACGAGCGCCTCTTCGGCTCCGTCACAGCCGCGAACATCGCCGACGCCATCGAGCGTGCCCGCGGCATCCACCTCGATAGGCGCAAGATCCGGCTCGAAGAGCCCATAAAGTCCCTCGGTACCCACCAGGTGCCGGTGCAGGTGCACGGCGAGATCGAGGCCAGTGTCAAGGTCATCGTCGTCCCGAAGCTCTAGGCTAGAGCCTGTAGCTCGACTGTAGCTTCAAACACAACCTCAACCAAAGGGTAAAGGGTCTCGTCTTGTAACGGGGCCCTTTATGTTTCATCCTTCGGGGCGTGGAACGTCGGGGGAGGATCCGGGACGTATCGAGCGGGACTGAGGCCGCCCGCGTACCGCCGCACGATCTGGAGGCGGAGCGGGCGGTCATCGGGGCGATGCTCGTCTCGGAGGCGGCGGTCGCGGCGGTCGCGGAGAGGCTCGCGGCGGAGGACTTCTACTCCGAGGTCCACCGGGTCATCTACGGGTCCATGATGCGCCTCTACGGGCGCGGGGAGCCGATAGACCAGATCACGCTCACCGACGAGCTGCGCAGGAGCGGCGAGTTCGACCGGATCGGCGGCCGGAGGTACATCTTCCAGATCGTCGAGAGCGTGCCCACCGCCGCCAATGCCGTTCGCTACGCGGAGATAGTGCGTGGCAAGGCTTTGCTCAGGGCCATGATAGACGCCGGCAGCCGCATCTCCGAGGAGGCCTTCCGCGAGCCCGACGACGTCGGCGGGGCGCTCGACTCCGCCGAGCAGCTCATCTACGACATCTCCAACCGCTCCCTGAAGGAGCAGCTCTCCTCCGTCTCCGACCTCGCCCCGAGCGCGCTGGAGATGATACAGCGCCTCTACGAGCAGGAGGGGGAAGTTACCGGAGTCGAGACCGGTTTCGAGGACCTTGACCGGCTCACCACCGGCTTTCACAAGAGCGACCTAGTCATCCTCGCCGCGAGACCGGCGATGGGAAAGACGGCCTTCGCCCTCAACGCCATCTGGCACGCCGCCGGGCAGAAGAAGATGCCGGTGGCGATCTTCTCGCTCGAGATGAGCAAGGAGCAGCTCGTACAGCGCCTGATCTCCCAGACCACCCGCATCCCGGCGCAGGCTCTGAGGAGCGGGAACGTCAAGGCCGAGGACTGGCCGAAGCTCGTGAGGGGCGTGGCCGAGGTCAGTCGGGCCCCGATCTGGATCGACGACACGGCGGGGATCACGCTCATGGAGATGCGCGCGAAGGTCCGGCGGCTCTCGAGCCAGCTCAAGGCGAGGGGGGAGCCGCCGCTCGCGCTCGTGGTGGTGGACTACCTGCAGCTCATGATCGGGCAGGGCAACCGCAACGACAATCGCCAGCAGGAGATAGCGGAGATCTCGCGCGGTCTCAAGGTCCTGGCCCGCGACCTCGACGTGCCCGTCCTCGCCATCGCGCAGCTTAGCCGTGCCGTCGAGCAGCGCCACGACAAGCGGCCTCTGCTCTCTGACCTCCGCGACTGCCTGCCTGGCAGCGCGCTCATCACCGACGCGGACACCGGGCTGCGGCTGCGGGTGGATGAGATCGCGAGGCGTGGGTTTAGGCCGAACGTGTGGAGCGTAGGTCACGATCTGAAGCTGCATAAGCGGCCCGTAACGAATGTCTGGGAGACAGGCGAAAAGACCATTTACGAAGTCCGTACCCGCCGGGGGCGCGTGTTGCGGGCGAGCGGCGGCCACAGGGTCATGCTCGATACCGGCTGGACCAGGGTAGAGGACCTGCAACCCGGCGATTGCGTCGCCGCCGCGCGCCGGATGCCGGAGCCGGAGAGAGCTATCTCGATGGAACCTGGTAGGGGGCTACTTCTGGGATGGCTGTTGGGCGACGGGTGGCTCGGCGGCAGCCCCGCGCTCACCGTAGCGACCCAGGATGAGGCCGACGCTGCAGTATCGCTCGGTCGCAGGTGTTTCGGCCTTAAGCCCGTCGTCAAGCCCGAAAGGCAGGGCGAGACCACGGCGCTGAAAGTGGTATTCACGACGGGCAGGTTGTGCGGCGCCGGAAAGAACCCGCTCACCTCCTGGCTATGCGACATCGGAGCGTGGGGGTACACCGGCCGGGACAAACACATACCGGAGTGCGTCTTCGGTTGGAGCAACGAGGCCATCGCGGCGGTACTACGCGGTCTGTTCCACGCCGACGGTTCCTGCTCCAATAGAGATTCACGGTCCTACGTGCGGCTCTCGACCGTAAGCGAGCGGCTTGCACGCGACGTGCAGGAATTACTGATCCGGCTCGGTATTCGCTCATCAATCCACACGCTCGACCACACGGCTTCGGGCTACAGGACCGGGAACGGTCGAGGTTTCGTTGTGTATCTGGGTGATCGCTCCGAGGTGGGGGCGTTCCTGGATCGCGTGGGCTTCCTTGGGGCCAAGCACGAGAGGGCGGTGTCGTCTTTCGTGAGCGAGAAGCGCAACGACGCCGGCAGTCTCGATCGCTTGCCGTTATCCGTGAACGCTCGGATCTCGGAGCTACGGGCGCTCGAAGGGCTGTCTCACACCGATGTTGGCTGGCGCGAGCAAGGAAAAAAGATGTCACGCGCGACCGCAGCTATGGTGGCCGAACGGCTGGATCTCGGGTGGCTCGGGAAGATCGCCCACAGTGACTTGACCTGGGACGAAGTTGTCGAAATTATGCGGTGCGGCACGGAAAAAACCTACGATCTCACCGTGGGCGACCTGCACAACTTCTACGTAGACGGCCTGATCACACACAATTCGGGCGCCATAGAGCAGGACGCGGACATGGTGATGTTCCTCTACCGCGACGAGTACTACAACCCCGACTCCGACGACAAGGGCATCGCGGAGGTCATCGTGGGCAAGCACCGCAACGGTCCGACCGGCAAGGTGCAGCTCGCCTGGCTCGAGCAGTACACCAAGTTCGCCTCGCTGGCGCGCGGCGTTTAGAGAGTCTCTGTAGCCCCGACGAACGGAGGTATCCTTTCTGGAAGCCGGGGAGGGAAGGTTCAAGGATGGTGTTGCGCGGGAGGTTGGCCCGGCGGCGGTTCGGCGAGGAAGAGGAGTTTAGATGGAGGGGCGGTGAGGTCTCGCGCCTCGAAGGGTTCGCCGATGGGGTCTTCGCCTTTGCCGTAACGCTGCTGGTCGTCTCGCTAGAGGTCCCGAGTACCTTCGACGAGATGCTCGCGACCATGCGCGGCTTCTTCGCGTTCGCGGTCTGCTTCTGGCTGCTCTTCGTGGTGTGGCATGACCATTACCGGTACTTCCGCCGGTACGGGCTCTCGGATGGTTTCACCGCCCGTCTGACCGCGGTCCTGCTGTTTATCGTGCTGTTCTACGTCTACCCGCTGAAGTTCCTCTTCACGATGCTCGCGGACCGGTTGCTCGGCTTCGGCACGGAGGTGCGCACGCCGTCCGGCGCCGTCGTCGAGGCCATAAGAGACGAGCAGTGGCCGCTCCTGATGATGATCTACGGCGCCGGCTTCCTCGCCGTGCAGGCCGTCTTTGTGGTCTTCTACGCGAGGGCCTACGCCATGAGGACAGAGCTCGACCTCGACGCGCGCGAGGTCTCGATGACGCGCGAGGAGTTGCAGGGCTTCCTCATGAACGCGGGCGTCGGCCTGACCTCGGTGGCGATCGCCTCGCTCGGCACGCTTGAGGCGGCGACGTGGGCAGGCTGGACGTATCTCCTGATCCTGCCGCTCCAGATAGCCAACTACCGCCTGATGGCCGCGCGGCGAAGAAAGATGGAGAGCGGTGGTTAGAGGCTACCTGATCGGCGCTCCCATGGCGTGGTAGCCGCCGTCTACGTGGATAAGCTCGCCTGTCGTCGCGGGCCACCAGTCGGAGAGCAGGCTGACGACCGCTCTGCCTACCGGCTCGGGGTCGGTGGTGTCCCACCCCAGAGGGGCCTGACGGCCCCACTCGCCCTCTATCTCCTCGAAGCCGCTTATGCCCTTGGCGGCTAAAGTGCGTATCGGGCCTGCGGAGACGAGGTTGACCCGGATGCCCCGCTCGCCGAGGTCGCGGGCGAGGTAGCGGCTCGTGGACTCCAGCGCCGCCTTCGCTACCCCCATCCAGTCGTAGGCCGGCCACGCGACGCGAGCGTCGAAGTCGAGGCCGACGATCGAGGAACCGGGTTTCATCAGGTCCGCGAGGCCGACGGCCAGCGCCTTGTAGGAGTAGGCCGAGGTCTGGAGCGCCGTCGCCACCGAGGGCCACTGTGCCGTGAGGAAGTTGCCGCCCAGGGCGTCCTCGGGGGCGAAGGCTATGGCGTGCACGACGCCGTCCAGCTCGCCCCAGCGCTCTCGCAGATCGCTCGCAACCGCCTCTATGTCCTCTGGCCTGTTCACGTCGAGTTCCAGGACGGGCGGCTCAGGGTCGAGGCGCTTGGCGGTACGGGCTGTGAGGTTCTTCGCCTTGCCGAAGCCTGAGAGCGCGATCTCCGCCCCCTGCTCGACCGCCAGGCGCGCCACCGAGAAAGCGATGGAGCGCCGGTCCAGAACCCCCGTAACCAGCACCTTCTTGCCTTCGAGAAGTCCGCCCATCAGTGTCCTTTCGGGTCGTCGAACGCTTGGTGTTTGTAATCCGCACAGTCTAGGAAAAGGACGGCCCGCTCGCCAGCGCCGGAGCGGGCCGCCGTATAGAATTGCTCCCCGTGGAGCGGGCCAGGAAGAGAGGGCGACTGGCATCGCCGGGGACCGTCGCGGGCGCATTGCTCGGGGTAGCGGCCGCGCTTGTCGCCTTCTTGCTGTACCTCAGGACGCTTGCCCCGACCGTTCTCCACTACGACCCCAACGGGCTCTACGATTCGGTGATGCTGCAGGTTAAGGCGTATGTCCTGGGTATCCCCAACCCTACCGGTTATCCGACATACATCATGCTCGCCCACCTCTTCACCTACCTGCCCTTCGGTGACGTCGGATACCGGGTGAATCTGGCCTCGGCCGTCTTCGCGGCGCTGGCAGTCTTCGCCGTCTACGCGCTGTGCCGGCGGCTCACGGGCATGGTGGCGCCGGCGGTGGTCGCTGCGCTGCTCTTCGGACTCTCGCGCACCTTCTGGAGCCAGGCCGTCATCGCAGAGGTCTACACCCTCAACGCCTTCTTCGTAGCGGTAGCGCTGCTGGCGCTCCTGATCTGGAGGGAGACGAGACGTGACCGACACCTGCTGCTCGCAGCTTTTCTGGTCGGACTCTCCATGACACATCACATGACGAGTGGGCTGCTGTTACCCGCGGCGCTACTCTTCGTGGGGCTCGTGGAGTGGCGCAGGCTCGTGGACTGGAGGACGATGCTCGAGGCGTCGGGGGCCTTCCTGCTGGGGCTCACGCCCTACCTCTACCTGCCCGTCAGAGCCTCAATGGACCCGCCGCTTGACGAGTACGACCCCTCGACTTTAGGAGGCTTCCTCTCGCTCGTTACGGGCAGCCGGTTCGAGAGCCGCATGTTTGCCTACGGTCTCGAGGAGATGCCGGGGCGACTCTCGATGTATGCGGGTTATCTGCAGGAACAGTTCAACCCGGCCTTCCTGACCCTGGCCGCGCTCGGGGTGCTGGTGATGCTCGCCAGGGACCGGGCCGCGCTCGCGATGCTCAGTTTCATCTACCTCGGGTGGCTCGTCTACGCGCTCGGCTACAGCATCAAGGACGTGCACCTTTACTTCATCCCCACGTACCTCATCATCTGCGTGCTCGTAGCCACGGGGCTGGCGTTCCTTCTTGAGACTCTGGAGCGACTGGTGGGGGAGCTGGCGCCCTCTTGGAAAACGGCGGTCGTGGCGGTTGTCTCCGTTGTTGTGATGCTCGCCCCGTTCGGCGGGGTGGGGCGGACCTACGAAGGTGTGGATCGCAGCTGGGACTACCGGGGACGGGAGATTATAGACGCCGTGGCGCAGCGGACGGAGAGGGGCTCGACGGTGCTGCACAACGGGAGCGCGCTATGGTACATGCAGCTCGTGGAGGGGCGTCGGTTGGACCTGAACGTCGTGGACCCCTTCCCGCCCGGCGGGTGGACGGCGCGAAACAGGATCTGGACTCAGAGCGCGGAGCGGTACATGCGGGAGGGGCGCGTCTACGTCATCTTCCCCGGCGGCACCGCCGAGCAGAACCGGGTCTTTTTCCGGGAGGCCGGCTACGACCTGGCCCGCGACAGGAGTGGCGTCTTTCACGAGG
>JBFLXF010000068.1:6932-7878 GCA_040757515.1 Actinomycetota bacterium | reverse complement strand
GGTCATCGCCCTCTCCGTGGGCAGCCGCTCCATGCTGGATGCTCCGAAGAAGCCGAGCACTCCCTCTGTGTTCTCCAGTACGTAGGCGGCATCTTCGGGCTCGGCTATGGGGCCGCCGTGGCAGAGCACCAGGATGTCGGGGTTGACCTCCCTTGCGGCGTTCGCCATCGCCTGCACGCGCTCCACGGACTCGTCGAGGGTGAGGGCGGTCTTTGCGCCGATGGTTCCTGAGGTGGTGAGGCCCATGTGCGGGACGAGTACGTCGGCTCCTGCCCCGGCCATCTTGCGCGCCTCGTCTTCGTTGAAGACGTAGGGGGAGGTCAGGAGGTCGAGTTCGCGTGCGAGCCGGATCATCTCGACCTCCAGCTCGAAGCCCATCCCCGTCTCCTCCAGGTTCTGCCGGAAGGTGCCATCGAAGAGCCCGACGGTCGGGAAGTTCTGTACCCCGGAGAACCCCATCTCCTTGAGCTGGCGCAGAAAGACGGGCATGAGCCTGAAAGGGTCGGTGCCGCAGACGCCGGCGAGGACCGGAGTATCCCGGACGATGGGCAACACCTCCGCGGCCATCTCGACGACGATGGCGTTGGCGTCGCCGTAGGGGAGCAGACCGGCGAGCGAGCCGCGTCCGGCCATCCGGTAACGTCCGGAGTTGTAGATAATGATCAGGTCGACGTCCCCGGCCTCGGCGCACTTGGCCGAGAGCCCGGTCCCCGCCCCGGCTCCGATGATCGGACGCCCGTTCTCGACCTCGGCCCGCAGCCGCTCTAACGCCTCCTCGCGCCTCACCTGCGCACCTCCTCCCGCGCGCGTACCCACGTCTGGTAGTGCTCATGCAGCCTCTCTGCCATCGCCACCGCGAACCGCGGGTCGTTTATATCGGTGTCCATCTCCACCAGATCTACCTTCTCCGTGTCCAGCGTCTCCCGCAGCGCCTCAAAGAGGTTCT
>JBFLXF010000068.1:0-6922 GCA_040757515.1 Actinomycetota bacterium | reverse complement strand
TTATCGGCCTCCGGATCGTGGAACGGTTGTCCTTCCGCATCGATCATGGAGACCCCCTTCAGCGGGACGAAGAGGGTGACCGGGCCTCTCGCGGCGTTGAGCTTGCGAGCTATCCTGCGTCCCAGCTCGGCGCACTCCCCGGGGGTGGTCCTCATGAGCGTGACGGTCGGGTTGTGTACGTAGAGGTTGCGATCCCGGAACCTCTCCGGCACCGTCTCCGTCGGTCCGAAGTTGACCATGTCGAGGGCTCCTAAGGAGACGACCTGCGGGAGTCCCATCTCCCCGGCGGCCTCCAGGCGGTCCGGGCCCGCGGATAGCACCCCTCCCACCAGGTCGTCGGCGAGTTCGGTGGTCGTGATGTCGAGGGCGGCAGTGATGTAGCCGTCCTTCATGAGGGTCTCCATCGAGCGTCCGCCGGTCCCGGTGGCGTGGAAGACCAGCACCTCATAGCCGAGCTCCTCTAGCCGCCGGCGCGCCCGGTCCACGCAAGGCGTGGTGACCCCGAACATCGTGGCGCCCACGAGCGGCTTCTCCTCAGCTTCTTCTGGTACCTCCACCTTCGCCATCCCGGCGATGGCACCCGCGGCGTTGGAGAGGATGCGGCGGGAGACGCGGTTTATGCCGGCTATGTCCACCACCGAGTACATCATGGCTATGTCTGCCGCTCCCACGTAGGGCCTGGTATCCCCGGAAGCGACGGTGGAGACCATGAGCTTCGGTACCCCGACCGGCAGTTCTCGCATCGCCCGGGTCACCAGCGCCGATCCCCCGGATCCACCCAACCCCAGGACACCGTCGAGCCGCTCCTCCCCGTACAATCGTTTCAGGATCTCACCGGCCCCTCGCGCCATCGTCTCGATCGCCGCGCCACGGTCCCGCGCCGAGGCCAGCTCTCCCACGTCGGCGCCCGCCGCCCGGGCAACCTCCTCGCGCGAGATGTCGCGCTCAATCCCCGACTCGCCGATCACACCCGCGTCGACCAAGATCACATCGACCCCATGCTCTAGCAGCCTCCGCCGCAGGAAGCCGTACTCCGCCCCTTTTGTATCCAGCGTGCCGACCAGTACCACCGTAGCCATCGTCCTCCTCTCCGCCTGGCCCCCACCCGCATTTTACGGCCACTCAGATTCCCGGTCCTGCCCGATTGACACTTGACTCTCGATTATAGATTATCGATAATATTTCGGGTCAGGAGGATAACTGATCTTTACAGGTAGTTTTGGGGCGAGGGGTGCGCGGTTGGTGGTCTTGACGCTGGAGGCGGGGGACGAAAGGCCCGGTCTGCCGTGAGTTCCGTGGGTCGGATGGCGAGGGGTGTTCGTTCCGGGTTCGGCTGGCAGCTGGTTCCGTGGTTGGGGGCGCTGGCCGTTGCGGTCTTCGTGGTTCAGTTCGTCGGTCGGAAGGCTGTTGCGGACCCGGGGCAGTTTCTCATCACGGGGCTGAACGGGTTGACGCTCGGTGGGCTCTACTTCCTGGTTGCGAGCGGGTTCACCCTGATCTTTGGCGTCATGAGGGTGGTCAACCTGGCGCATGGGGGGTTCTATCTGCTCGGCGGCTACCTTGGCTGGTCGATCTTTCGGGAGACCGGCAGTTGGGCGCTCGCAGCTGTTGGCGCCGCCGTTGCGATCTGCGCGATAGGGGTCACCGTGCAACAGTTGGTCTTGCGGCGCATCCAGGGGCAGGACATGCGCGAGGCGCTAGTCACGATCGGGGTCTCGATCATCATCGCCGACCTGATCATAGCGTTCTGGGGTGGGGCGTTCGTGGACATCGGCAGGCCGGTCGCGCTCGATGGCACGGTCCGGATGCTGGGCGAGGCTTATCCGGCCTACCGCCTCTTCGTTCTTCTGGTGGCGATAGCGGTGGGCTTGGGGCTCTGGCTGCTTCTGCACAGGACCCGTGCTGGCATGATCGTGCGCGCTGCGGTGGACGACCGGCACATGGTATCGGCGCTCGGCGTGAACGTCGAGCTTCTCTACGTGGGGGTGTTCGCGCTCGGCGCGCTGCTCGCCGGATTTTCGGGGGTGATGGGCGGCTCGCTCCTCTCGCTCTCCCCTGGCGAGGACGGACGCTACCTGCTCGTCTCCCTCGTTGTGGTCATCCTCGGTGGGATGGGGAGTCTGGGCGGGGCCGTGCTCAGCGCGGCCGCCGTGGGATTGGTCGAGCAGTACGCCGCGGTCTACGATCCGACGTACTCCGTCCTCTACACGTTCGTGCTCATGGTCATCGTCCTGGCCCTCCGGCCGCGGGGGCTTTTCGGGAGGGAGGCATGAGCGTGGGGTGGGTCAGGCGCCACGGGGTAGCGATCGTGATCTTGGGTCTCGCGGTGGTTTTCCCCTTCGTGGTGTCGGAGTTCTGGGTCGTGCAGATCGGCATCAGCTCGCTCTGGCTGGCGATCGTCGCGATGAGCCTGACCTTCCTGGCCAGCTATGGCGGGATGATCTCTCTGGCGCAGACCGCGCTCTATGGCGTAGCCGGCTACGCGATGGCGATACTGACGGTGGAGAACGGCGTCAACCCCTGGCTGGCCATCTTGGTGGCCCTGCTCCTTACGGTCGCGGTCGGCGCCGTCCTCGGCACGGTCGCGGCGCGAACCTACGGCATCTACTTCCTCATGATCACGCTCGCCTACGGCGTCTTCGCCTACTACTTTGCGAACCAGGCGCGTCAGATCACCGGCGGTCACGGCGGTATCAACGGCGTGCTCGCGCCCTCGATCGGTGGCATCTCGTTGCTGGACCGGACCAACCTGTACTTCGCGGCTCTCCTCGCCGCCGTGCTCTGCTATCTGGGGCTCCGATACCTCGTACGCACGCCGTTCGGGATCGCGCTGCAAGGCGTGCGCGACGACCCGCTACGCATGAGCGCCCTCGGCTTCAACGTTCCGCTCTACAGGATCCTCGCGTTCGTCGCCGGGGCGTTCGTTGCGGGCGTGGGCGGGGTGTTCGCCGTCTGGTACAACGTGCGCATCTCGCCGGGCTCCATCGACCTCACCCGGACGGTGGACGTGCTGGTCGTCTCCGTAATCGGCGGGCTCTACCGGCTGGAAGGCGCCTTCGTGGGAGCGGTCGCCTTCACCCTGCTCAGCAACTACGCCAACGAGTTCACCGACCGCTACAACATGCTCATAGGGGTGATCTTCCTGGTCGTCCTGTTGCTCTCGCCCGGCGGACTCCTGGGGATGTGGGAGCAGTTCGTCCGGCGATTTAGGACTTTTGTGACGCGCCTCAAGACGCGCGACGGCGGACGCGAGGCGAGAGAGAAGGGGTGATGCAGAAAGTGTCTTGGGAAAGGGAGCCCGGGAAGGAGGAGACGTTGACGCAGAGCGAGACGCATCGGAGACACGGGTGGGTCCGGACAGGAGCCATCCTCGCCCTGGCCGCCGTAGCGGCATTCGCCGTCGCCTGCGGCGGAGGGGGTGGACAGGAGGGCGGTGGCGAGGAACCGGTCAAGATCGGGCTGCTCGCCACCCTCGACGGGCCCTTCGCCGCTTTCGGCGAGGAGGCGTATCGCGGCGCCAAGCTGGCGCTGCTGGAGCACGGAGGGAAGCTGGAGGGCACGGCTCCCCGGGACGGCGTGAGCGGCGCGGAGGTGGCGGGGCGTCCCATCGAGCTCAGCTATGAGAGTTCGGACGGTACGCCGGACGTCGCCCTGGAGGCGATGCGTCGCCTCGTCGAGCAAGAGGGCGTGGATATCGCGGTCGGGCCTCTCTCCGGGGACGAGGGGCTGGCGATCAAAGACTACGCCAAGACCCAGCCGGACGTGACCTTCCTGAACGGCACGTCTGCCGCCGTCCAGACCACGCTGGAGGACCCGGCCCCCAACTTCTTCCGCTTCACCACCGACGGGGCTCAGTGGATGGCCGGTCTCGGTCCGTACGTGTACGAAGAGTTGGGGTACAGGCGGGTCGCCACGCTGGCCGAGGACTATTCGTACCCTTACTCGCAGGTTGGGGCCTTCCAGCTCCAGTTCTGCGACGCCGGTGGGGAGGTGACCGAGAAGATCTGGGTGCCACTCGGGACAAAAGACTACGCCTCGTTCATCCAGCAGATCCCCGAGGATATCGACGCCCTCTACGTCGCCCTCGGTGGCAGCGACACGGTCAACTTCGTGAAGCAGTACGACGAGTTTACCGGGGGAGAGGTTCCGATCATTGCCGGGAGCTCCACCATAGACCAGTCTACCCTGCAGCAGCTCGGCGACCGGATGGTCGGCGTGCCCTCCGCGGCCCCCGTGGGCGGCGCCCTGGACACGGAAGGGTGGAAGGAGTTCGCCGACGCCTACACCGAGAACTTCCCCGACGCCCTCCCGGCGCCCTCGCTCTTCGCCTGGGGGTACTACGTGAACATGAAGGCGGCGCTCCAGGGGCTCGCGGAGGCGGAAGGCGACCTCTCCGGCTCGCACGAGACCTACAACGAAGCACTCTCGAACCTCACGCTCGAGAGCCCCACCGGGCCGATCAAGCTCGATGAAAATCGGCAGGCGATCGCGCCGAACTACGTCTTCGAGGTGGCGAAGCGCGACGGCACGCTGGTCAACGAGCCTGTCAAGAAGATCGATGAGGTGGACCAGACGCTCGGCCTCGGCGTGGAGGAGTACCGGTCTCTGGCGCCTTACGAGAGGGACTTCACCTGCCGGTGAGCGAGACACTCGACAGCGGCACCGACGGGGTCGTCCTGCGCCTGCGCGCGGTCGGGCGGCGCTTCGGTGGGGTCCGCGCGGTGCGCGGCGTAGACCTGGAGGTGGCGCCCGGGGAGCGCCGTGCCGTCATCGGTCCCAACGGGGCCGGCAAGACGACGCTTTTCAACGTCATCGCGGGCGACTTCCCCCCGACGGAGGGTTCCGTCGAGCTGTTCGGCAGGGACGTCACGCGCCGGACGACCCACAGGCGGGCCAGGCTTGGCCTGGCCCGCACCTTCCAGGCACCGCGCGTGCTCGGGGGGCTGACTGTGGAGGACAACCTCTACCTGGCGCTCCTGGGCAGCGGCGGCGGACGCTTCGGCCTGAGACCCGGTTGGGCGGAGAGAGACCGGCGCGAAGCCGCAGCCTCGCTCGCGCGGCGCATGCGGCTCTCCGCTCGTTTGGCAGATTCCGCCTCGACCCTCTCCCATGGGGAGCAGCGGCAGCTCGAGATAGGGATGGCGCTGGCGGGGGAGCCGCGTCTTCTGATGCTCGACGAACCGGCGGCCGGCCTCGCCCCTGGGGAGCGCCGGGAACTCGGGAAGCTCCTGCTCGAACTCCCGCGCGACCTCACCCTGCTGCTCGTGGAGCATGACATGGACATCGCGCTGCGCGTCGCCGACCGGGTGACGGTGATGCACGAGGGCGGCGTGGTCGCCGAGGGTAGCCCGGAGGAGATCCGGAAGAACGAGCTGGTGCACGAGATCTACCTGGGCGGACAGGTGCGGGTGTGAGCGAGAAGCTACTCGAAGTCTCGGACCTCGACGCCTTCTACGGTCGGGCTCACGTTCTGCACGGCGTGGGTCTTTCGGTCGGCGACGAACCGGTGGGAGTGATCGGGCGCAACGGCATGGGCAAGTCCACGCTCTGCCAGGCGCTCATGGGCCTCGTGCCCAGAATCTCCGGAGAGATCCGCTTCCGCGGCGAGAACCTCGCGGGACGCAAACCGTACCGGATCGCCTCGGCAGGCCTGGGCTATGTTCCCCAGGGCCGCAGGGTCTTTCCGTCGCTGACGACCGAGGAGCATCTGCGCATGGTCTTTAGGGAGGGCGACGGGCGCTGGTCCATCGGGGACGTCTACGAACTCTTTCCACGCCTCAAAGAGCGCAGGAAGATCGGCGGGGCCCGGCTCTCGGGCGGAGAACAGCAGATGTTGGCGATAGCCCGTGCACTCCTTGCGAACCCGGCTCTGCTCATCCTCGACGAACCGTCCGAGGGGCTAGCTCCCACGGTCGTGGAGAGGCTGGTCGAGACCATCCGTAAGCTCTCAGCGGAGGGCGTCGGCATCCTGCTCGTGGAGCAGAACCTCAGCGTCGCGGCGGCGGTCGCCGACCGATTGCTGGTGATGGTCAACGGCCGCATCGCTCACGAGACGACCTCGCATGCCCTCCTCTCCGATGAAGGCGCCCAACAGCGTTATCTGGGCGTAGAGCCCCTGGACGAAGTGGCGGGCGGCGATCGGGAGGAGCGATGACGGCATCCGGCGAAGGCCGCTCAACCGACAAGTATATCGCTCGACTCCGGAGTCGAGCGGGAAAGGAGAGGCGAGATGAGCGAAGATGGTAGAGAGGTTCTCGGGAGCTTCTTCGGGAGCGAGGAGTTCCCCATAGAGTGGGAGGAGGGCGAGCGGGAGCTGTTCTGGATCCTGGACGACCTGCACTGCCCGAACCCGGTGTCGCCGATGTTCTTCGACATCGGGGGGTGGTGGCTCACCTGCGACCACATGTTCAGGCGATTCGGGACGCCGTTCGCCTCCGACTGGATCGCCAAGAGGATCAACGGCTACCTCTATACGGCCGCGGTGCCGGCGGACCCGAGGGTCTACGCCGACTCCTACGAGTACGGCGGTCGCTACGTGCCCCGCGTCCCCAAAGACCCTTCCTACGCGGGGAGGATCGGGGCCTACATGGGCGCGGTGCTGCCGCACTACGCGCGCAACTTCCTTGACTGGTGGCGCGAGCGGCTGCGACCGGAGATAGAGCGCAACTTCGAGTATCTCGACAACTACGACAAGGACGGAGCCGACCTCGTGGAACTGGCCGTGTTGCTTGAGGATGCCATAGACATCCACGACCGGCACTGGAAGATCCACTGGATGCTCAACTTCGCCCAGTTCTCCTCTACGCTGGCGCTGAACGCCACTATCCAGGAGGTCAAGGGCGACGTGGACCCGAATCTCATGGGGAGACTGCAGAGCTCCGTCGAGGACCGCAACTGGGACTCGATCGAGGAGCTGTGGAGG
>JBFLXF010000067.1:0-7896 GCA_040757515.1 Actinomycetota bacterium | reverse complement strand
CTGGAGGTGAGGACCACATGGGTGATCCTGATCTTTATCTACACCTGGTTCGCCTCACGCCTGCCGGTGTGGCTCCTCTTGCAGCCGCGGGACTATCTGAACTCCTATCAGCTCTTCATTGCCCTCGGGGTAATCTTCCTCGGGGTGGCGGTAGGCTTCGACAGGATCGTGGCCCCGGCGCTTAACACGAACCTGCCCGAGGGCTCGCCGAACTGGTTCCCATTTCTGTTCATAACGATCGCCTGCGGCGCCATAAGCGGCTTCCACAGCCTGGTGGCTTCGGGCACCTCCTCTAAGCAGTTGGATAACGAAGAGGACGCCCGCTATGTGGGCTACATGGGCGCCCTGGGAGAGGGATCGCTCGCTCTCGCCTCCATCCTCGCGGCCACCGCCGGCATCGGTACGCTCGCCGTCTGGCAGGAGAGGTACGCAGACTTCGGGCTCGCCTCGGACAACGCGGTGGGCAACTTCACGGAGGGCGTAGGCCACTTCGCCAGCAACCTCGGCATCCCCGTGGCGCTGGGGACCATCTTCGCGGCGGTCGTGGTCATCACGTTCGCGGGCACGACCATGGACACCGGCATACGTCTGCAGCGCTACATCATCCAGGAGATCGGTGAGATAGTCCGGATCGGGCCGCTCACCCGCAACATCACCCTGACGACCACGCTCGCGGTCCTGATCCCGCTCCGGCTTGCGCTATTCCCCGGCGGAGGAGAGACGGGCGGGTTCGTCTTCGGACGGTTGTGGCGGCTCTTTGGGACCACCAACCAGCTCACCGCCGGGCTGGCCCTCTCGATCATCGCCGTCTGGGTCTTTACCAGGGGCCGCAACCCGCTCGCCCAGATAATCCCGCTCACGTTCCTCCTGATCATGACCACCTGGGCGCTGTTCATCCAGCTCGGCAGCTTCTACCAGGAGGGCGACTGGCTGCTTACCATCCTGGACGGCATCATCTTCGTGCTCGCCCTCTGGCTTATAATCGAGGCGATAGGAGCCTTCCGGCGGGCACGCGAACAGCGGCGCGCCGGCCAACCCACCGACACTGGAGAAGAATCGGAAGCGAGGTGAACGAACGGTCGCGACACCGGGTTATCCTCGTGCGCGAATGGGACGCGCAGGTGACGGGTTCGGGCTGCTGCGGACGGTTGGGCGGCCAGGACCACGAGTTCGGCGACCCCGAGACCTTCGCGACGAACCGTTGCGAGATGGAGGCGATGGGCGAGGTCTACCGGGCGCTGCGCGCGGAGTTCGAGGACCTGGAGATCACGGTCGTAGACCCGCGCAACGCGGTCTGGCTTATCCCCGCCGTCGTCCGGGACGCCCGCGGTCGGGGGCTCCCGGTGCTAGAGATATGGCGCCAGCTAAAGGGCAGCGTCTCCTACAACGCGGTGATCTTCGATGGCAAGGTGCTCTTTAGCGGCAGGGTCCCCACCGCTGAGGACGCCGTGGCCGCCGTCCGCTCCGAGTTCGAGGAGCTGGAGCCGGCGAGGGCTTAGAGAGAATGTCCCCTGGAGTGCGTGAGCTGTACCGGCGCATAGAGGAGCTCCACGACGAGTTCTTCGTGAGCAAGTGGCGATCGAGCCTCCAGCGCGAGGCCGCCCGCCAGCAAGACGCGCTGATGGCGATGCTCTTTCTCGAATCTCTAGGCATCCCCAACCCCGCCGGTTACTACACTCTGGAGCTCTACCCTGAGTTCGTCGAGGAGTTCCACCGCTGGCACCGGAGGATGGGGAAGAACCGCTTCCCCGAGCCGGGCTTCTGCTGTTGAGGGAGGCGCCTCGCCTTCTTTGGCGGCAAGGGAGGGGTGGGCAAGACCACGCTCGCGGCGGCCTTCGCCACCCTGCTCGCCTCTCGCGGCGAGAGAACCTTGCTCGTCTCCACCGACCCGGCTCACTCCACGAGCGACGTGCTCGGGGAGCGGCTCTCGAGGGAGCCCGTACGGCTCGGAGAGAAGCTCTTCGGCGTCGAGATAGACGCGGCGGCGGACGCGGCGGCCTATGTCGAAAGGATCAAGGAGGACGCCCGCGAGTCGGTCAGCCCCGAGGTGCTCCCCGCGGTCTACAGGCACCTCGATCTCGCGCGTTCCAGCCCCGGCACCGAAGAATCGGCGCTCTTTGACCGCTTCGTGGACCTCATCGCTCTCTGCCCCGGAGAGTACGACCGCATAGTCTTCGACACTGCCCCCACCGGCCACACTCTGAGGCTGCTCACCCTCCCCGCCCTTCTCACGGCCTGGGTGGAGGGGATGGTGCGCCAGCGAGAGAGGGTCGCCGGGATGGAGCGGATGCTCAGGAACCTGGCCGGCAAGGAGGGCTCCGGCGACGATCCGATCCTGCGACGGCTGCGGGAGCGCCGCGACAGGTTCCACCATGCCCGCCGCCGGTTGCAGGCGGACACTATGTTCTACCTGGTCCTCATGCCCGAGCGCCTCCCGATAGAGGAGACCGCCCGCGCCCTCCTTACCCTCGCCGAGAGCGGTATCCGGGTAGGAGCCCTGATCGTCAACCGGGTGCTGCCGAAGGTCGACGAAGGAGAGTTCATGCGAGCGCGCCTGGAGCAGCAGGCCGAGTATCTGCGTGAGATAGAGGAACGTTTCCGGGGACACAGAATCGTACGGGTCGAGCAAGACGCCCGGGACATCACCCGCCGGGAACAGTTGCAGCAGATAGCGGACCGGCTCGACGCCGCCGGCCTCGGCTGAGCGCGCGGCACACCGCAAGCCGTTTGCGTAGTCGGACGCCGTCGAGAAGGTCAGCCCTTACCGCCGGGTCTCGGCCTCTTCGGGACTGAGCCCCTCCGTCGAGTAGTGCAGCCCGTAGGGGATGCACAGGGGGACGCCGGTGCGGGGCTCGGGGACGACCTCGGCCTCGACGCCGAAGACCTCCCGGAAGAGCTCCGGGGTCATCACCTCCTCGGGCGGGCCTTCGGCGAAGACGCTGCCGTCCCGCAGCGCGACGATGTGGTGCGAGAAGCGGGCGGCGTTGTTGAGGTCGTGGAGCACCATGAGAATGGTGCGCCCCTCCTCGCGGTTGAGGCGGTCGAGGAGCTGCAGCACCTCCAGCTGGTGAGCCATGTCCAGGAAGGTGGTGGGCTCGTCGAGAAGCAGGGTCTCGGTCTCCTGAGCGAGGGCCATCGAGATCCAGGCGCGCTGCCGCTGGCCGCCGGAGAGGGTATCGAGGGGACGGTCGGCGAGGCCGAGCATGCCGGTGATCTCCATGGCCCGCTCAACGGCGTGCTCATCGGCCTTGGACCACTGCCTGAGCCAGCTCTGATGCGGGTAGCGCCCCTGGGCGGCGAGCTCCCGGACGGTGAGGCCCTCCGGAGCTGCGGGATTCTGGGGCAGGATGCCAAGCCTCCGGGCGACCTCGCGGGTGGGGAGCTTGAAGATGGCGTCCCCGTCCAGGTAGACGGCGCCGCCTCTGGGCCTCATCAGCCTCGCCAGCGAGCGCAGCAGGGTAGACTTGCCGCACCCGTTGGGACCCACGACAGATGTGATCCTGCCCTCCGGCACCTCGACCGTGAGCCCTTCTATGACGGTCGCCTCGTCGTAGCCGAGCGTAACCCTCTGCGTCCTGAGCCTGCTCACCGCCGCTCTGACCTCCGTCTTCCGAGCCAATCTATAACCCCCTCATGCGCCGCAGTCGTTCCTCGTGCGTGATGCGCGGGCAGGTGAAGCAAGGCCCATCTGCGACCTTGTAGTAGAGGCAGCAGGTGTTGCGCACGCGGGTCATCTCCGCCTCTCCGCCATGCTCCAGCAGGTAGTAGTTTGCCGGCCCCGAGAGCGGCGAGCCGCCCGAGAGCATCTGTTCCGCGAACCCGAGCGCCTCTTCCTGGCATCCCAGCTCCCGTCCGACATACATGAACGCCTCGGCGACCACGTCCACAGCCGCGCCCCACAACGCGCGGGCTCCCCGCCGCACGCGCAGGCCGCGCAGGGCCGGGATCAGGGCCCGCGCGTGCCCCTCCGCGAGCCGGTCCCCGACGAACGCCAGCATCTTCTCTTCGGAGCACACTGTCCGGACATCGGGGTGTCCGGCATCCGGGTCATCCGGCAGCGCGGCGAAGCCGGGCGAGAGGAAGGCGAGATCTTCAGGGTAGCCCTTCTCCCCAAAGCGCAACGCCACGCTCTCCGGGCGGAGATCGGGGACGCGCCGCTCGGTAAGGAAGGCGGCAACGGCGGGCACCAGCACACGCCAGAGGCAGTACCTGAACAGCGAGGTCCCCGCATAGGCCCTGTATCCCGCCTCCTCCCCGGCCCCGAGGCGCAGCAGAAGCTCCTCCATAAGCCCGGCGTTAGAGGCGAGATCCGAGGGCGTCACCCACCCGTCGCCCCCCGTAGTATCCGGGCGCGCCGAGAGGTCGAGCCCACCGGCTCCGGATCTGGCGGCCAGACGTCCGAGCGTCGCCGCCAGGGGCGCTCCGCCGGTCTGGAGACTGCTAGTGTACGGCATCAACTCACATCCTTCTCGTATGTTTCTCGCGAATCTCGACCTCGGTTAGCCCCCGGCGTCGCTCGTCACGGGCATACCCCTCCTTGCGCCACGGTGGCACGCCGGGTTTTGAGCGCGCCCGAGCCCCTCGTCCGGCCGATCCCGCCCTCACTTCGCCCTGCCGGTACGGTAGAGGAGGTACAGGAAATACGGCGCCCCGATAATCGAGGTGACGATGCCGCACGGTATCTCAACGGGCGCGAAGAGGGTGCGTCCGACAAGATCGGCAATCACAACGATGGCGCCTCCGGCCATGGCCGCGGTCGGGAGCAGCCCACCGTGGTTCGGGCCGACGAGCTGGCGGGCGATGTGCGGCGCGACGAAGGCCACAAAGCCTACGGTACCCGCGGTGGCGACCGCCGCGGCGGCGAGCGCGACGCTGGAGAGAAGCAGGATTCCCCGCTCCCGCTCGACGTGCGCGCCCAGGCCCATAGCCACCTCGTCGCCAAGGTTCAGGGCGTTCAAGTGCCTTGAGCCGGCGAAGGCGAGCGGCACGAAGACCAGCAGCCAGGGCAAAAAAGGCCAGACCTCGTCCCAGGTGCGGCCGTAGACGCTGCCCGTAAGCCACACGAGCGCCCGGGAGACCTGCTGGATCTCTCCGAACGTGATCATGAGCGTGGTGAAGGCGCTCGCCGCAGCCCCTAGACCGACCCCGATGAGCACGAGGCGCATCGGGGAGCTGCCGCCGCGCCACGCGAGCAGGTAGAGCAGCGCCGCCACCGCGACGGCGCCGACGAACGCCGCCGGGGGGACGAACGCCGCTGAAACCGACGGGAACGCCACGATGAGCGTGACGGCGGCGAGACCGGCCCCAGCGTTGATCCCGACGATGTCCGGGGCGGCGAGCGGGTTGCGCGTGAGCCCCTGCAGTATGGTCCCGCTGATCGCCAGCGCCACGCCGACGAGGACGGCCACGAGCGCCCGTGGCAGCCTCAGCGTGTTGACGATGAAGTCGTAGCCGCCGTCCCCCGCCTCGATGCCGAGGATAGTCTTCACCACGTCGAGCGGGGCTATCCGGTATTCGCCGACGCCGACGTTGACGACTATCCCGGCCAGCGCCACGATGGTGAGGGCGACGAAGACGAAAACGGCGCGCAGGTCTATCCTGAAGGAGAAAGGTGCCCGTCCGCCGCGGACGACGGCCTTGCCGCCCCACCTCCGCGAACTCACCGCTTGACCCTCCAGCGGGCCAGGTAGACAAAGAACGGCGCGCCCACCAGCGCTGTCATCACGCCCACGGGGAGCTCCTGCGGACGGAGCGCGACCCTGGCCGCTATGTCCGCCGAGACGAGAAGTATGGCACCGAGAAAGACAGAGTAGGGCAGGATCCAGCGGTAATCCACCCCGACGAAGAAGCGCACCACATGCGGTATGACGAGCCCGATGAAGCCTATCGGGCCGGCTATCGCAACGGAACTGCCCGCCAGTAGCACCACTCCTACCGCCGCGAGCGCCTTCACCCTACCTGTCTTCTGCCCGAGGCCCGCCGCCACGTCGTCACCCAGACTGAGCGTCGTGATCTGGCGCGAGAGCGCCAGCGAGAGCAGAAGCCCGGCGAGCATGTACGGCAGCACCTGCAAGAGCAGCCCCAGGTCCCGTCCCGCCACCGAGCCCGCCAGCCAGAAGCGGATCTCCTCCAACGTCTGCTGGTTCAGGATCAACATGGCGGTCGTCAGCGAGGAGAAGAGCGCCGCGAGCGCCGCCCCCGCGATGGTGAGCTTTATCGGCGTCATGCCGCCGTGCCCGAGGGAGCCGAGTCCGTAGACGGCGCCCGCAGCAACGCCCCCGCCGAGAAAGGCAAAGAGCGCGTAGGTCGAGAGCGAGGAGACACCGAACAGGAAGACGGAACCCACCACCGCGAGCGCCGCCCCAGCCTCGATCCCGAGAATTCCCGGGTCTGCGAGCGGGTTGCGAGTCAGCCCCTGCATGATCGCGCCGGCAACCGCCAGCGAAGCGCCGACAAGCGCCGCGATCAGAGCTCGCGGCACCCTCAAGGTGCGGATGATTAGATCCTCCTCCGATCCGCCGTAGTCAGTGAACGCGGAGATCACCTCCCACGTCCCGATCCGGGCGGCTCCGAACCTGACGCTCGCCAGTAGACAGAGGACCAGCAGCGCCCCACACGCCAACAGTCCCGCCAGCAAGAGCGCCCGCGAACGGAGAAGACGCACCCGTCTACCGCTCCTCGCATCCCCGAGCCGCCACCGAGACCTGGATCACAACGCCCTTGACCCGTCCCTCCACACTCGTTACCGTTTTTCTGACACTGAGAACCATTGTCGTTAACGGCATAGGCCCTCACCATACACCCTAAAGGTGATAGAGGCAATCTGCTGGAGGGCGAGCTGCGACGGGCGGCACGCTAGAGAAGGAGGGAGACGTGAGAACGAGGAGAGGATTCTGGGTTCTGGCGCTGCTGGCCGGAGCGCTATTGGTGATGGGTGCGTGCGGCGGGGCGTCTGGGAGCGGTGGCGGAGAGGGCACGGGCTCCGGGGAGGACGTGCGGGTCGTAGAGCACGCGATGGGGAAGACGGAGATCTCCGGCAGGCCCGAGCGGGTCGTCGTGCTCGACACCGGGGAGCTTGACAGCGCCATGACGCTCGGGGTGAAGCCCGTTGGGGCGGTCGAGGCCATACCCGGCGAGGGCTTCCCGTCGTACCTGGAGGGGACGGAAGAGATCGAGAAAGTGGGCACGATAGAGGAGCCCAACCTGGAGAAGATCGCCTCGCTGAACCCGGATCTCATCCTCTCAAGCAAGCTGCGCCACGAGCAGATCTACGACGAGCTCTCCCAGATAGCCCCTACGGTCTTCACCGAGACCACCGGCGTCACGTGGAAGGAGAACTTCGAGGTCCACGCGGAGGCGCTCGGCAGGACCGAAGAGGCCGAGACCGTCAAGAAGGAGTACCGGGCGCGCCTGCAGGAGTTCAAGGAAGCCATAGGCGAGAACCCCCCGACCGTCTCGGTGGTGCGCTTCCTGCCCGGCGACACGCGCATCTACCAGAAGGAGTCGTTTATCGGGACGGTGCTGGAGGACGCCGGGCTGCCGCGTCCGCCGTCCCAGGACGTCGAGGAGTTCGCCATCCTGAACGCCAGCAAGGAGTTCATCCCCAAGATGGGCGGCGACGTCATCTTCGTCACCGTCTACGGCCCCGAGGACGAGACGACGAAGGAGGAGATCACCTCCGACCCCCTCTGGCGGCAGCTCGAGGCCGTGCAGGAGGACCAGGTCTACGAGGTCTCTGACGACCTCTGGATGCTCGGCATCGGCTACACAGCCGCCAACGGGGTGATCGACGGCCTGACGAAGCACCTGGTCGAGAAGTAGACCGCGCGAGGCGGGGGGGGGGGGGGCCGCCCCCCCCCCCCCCCCCCCCCCCCCCCCGGCTGCCCGGGGCCCCGC
>JBFLXF010000066.1:0-7957 GCA_040757515.1 Actinomycetota bacterium | reverse complement strand
TCCCGACGTACGGTACGGCGGGTACTGGCGGGAGAGATAGAACCTGCGCGGACGGTGAAGGCAGAGAGAGACGGCCGGAGTCGCGGCGGGGGGAAGGGAAGCGCCTCGGGTGATGGCGGGGCTATGTTGGCTCTCAGCGAGGAAGACGGGCGGCGGATCGAGGCTATACTAAGGCGAGCGGCGGACGCCAGTTACCTGGAGATAGTGGACTTCAGGCTGGAGAGCCGGCCGGGAGAGATTTTCGTGAGAGCCCGCGTCAGCGAGCCGGAGGAAGAGTATGAGTGAGATCGCCGGCGTCCCGGTGACGCCTATAGAGCTGGGCAGAAAGCCGACACCTGCGGACGTCAAAGCCCGCAAGACCGCCTGCATCCGCACCTTCGGGTGCCAGATGAACGTTCACGACTCCGACAGGATGCGCCGTATGATCCTGGACGCCGGCTATGCCGAGGTCCAGCGCTACGAGGACGCCGACCTCGTCATCCTCAACACCTGCTACGTCCGCGAGAACGCCGTCGATCGCGTCCGCGGCCACCTCGGCGAACTCAACCGCCTGAGGCGCGAGGGACGCGTCAAGAAGATAGCCCTCACCGGCTGCATCGGCGCCTCCGATGAGTCCGAAGAGCTCCGCGACCGCTACGGTATAGATCTGGTCCTGGGAACCCATAATACTTACGAGCTGGCCGAATTCGTCGGGTTGCCGACCATGGAGGAGACCTACACGCCTGACCTTCCGGGGACGGAGGGGGAGCACTCGGCGTTCATTACGATAATGACGGGCTGCAACTACCGGTGCAGCTACTGCATCGTACCCTCGGTGCGGGGACGGATGATCTGTCGTCCACTGGAGAACGTCGTCGGGGAGGTCGAGAGGCTGGTTGCGAGCGGGACGAGGTATGTGACCCTCCTGGGCCAGACCGTGGATGCCTGGCGGCACGAAGGCAAGAGGTTTTGTGACCTTCTTGACCGCGTCTCGGAGGTTGCGCCGCGGGTGTGGTTTACGACCAGTCACCCGTCCAACATGGAGGACAGGACGCTAAGGCTCATCGGCGAGCGGGATACGATAGTCAAGAGGCTGCACCTTCCCGTGCAATCCGGGTCGGACAGGATGCTTCGAATCATGCACCGCGGATACCGGGCGGATCGGTACCGGAGGAAGATCGAGGTCTTCCGCGAGGCTGTACCGGACGGGACGTTGAGCACCGACATCATCGTCGGCCATCCCGGCGAGACGGAGGAGGATCACCGGCAGACTGTGAAGCTCGTCGAGGACTGCGGGTTCGACGCGGCCTACATCTTCAAGTTTTCGCCGCGCCGCGGAACGGAGGCTTCCGGGATGGAAGGGACGGTCCCTCCGGAGGTTGTGCAGCGACGGTTTCTCGAGGTTCTGCGAGCCGTCGAGAGGAGCGCCTTCGAGCGCAACCAGCGCAAGGTGGGGATGGTAGAGGAGATCTATATACGCCATGGCCGCTCGGAGGACGGCAAGTCTATAGGCGAGACCTGGAGCGGTCATGCCGTACACGTCCCGACCGACGCGAGTCCGGGTAGCTACGTAACGGCGAAGATAGAGTCCGCAGGGCCTCACGTCCTCTATGCCGGAGAGTCGCTGACCTGACCGGAGAGAGGGGCGCCAAGAAGGTCTTCGCGGTCTGCGGCCCGACCGCAAGCGGGAAGAGCGACCTGGCAGATGAGATAGCCGACTCGCTCACCGGAGCGTTCGACGGGTGGGCGAGGACCATAGTCGTGGACTCCATGCAGGTCTACAGGGAGCTGCCCGCTATCACCAACCAGATGAGGAAGCGGCCCGCCGACCTCGTCGGCGTGGTCTCTGTAACCGAAGAATGGACCGTCGCCCGCCACGTCGAGGCCGCAAACCAGATAATACGAAACGCAGAGCTGCCCTCCGTACTGGACGCGGGCACCGGAATGTACCTGAACGCGATACTCATGGACATAGAGATGGCGCCGAAAGCGCCCAGGGAGATAAGAGAGGCCGCAATCAGGAGCGCGGTCGGAGCGGAGAACGAGAGGCGGGCGGCCAGGGCGCGAGAGCTGGAGATGATGGGCGCACCAGAGCGGGGCTCTATATGGAGAGCGCAAATGCGCTACGAGACTCACATCACCTATCTGCGTCCCAAAAGGGAGACCCTGGACAGAGCTATAAGGAGGAGGTCCGCGAGAATCGTCCGGGATGGAGAGGGGGAGGCCATCAGGATCAAGGCGATGATCGATAAAGGAGTGAAGATTCAGTCTCAGGTTTTGGGGGCGATAGGCGTACGGGAGATGGTCGCGGTAGTGCGCGGTCAGATGGATGCCCGTGCGGCGGAGGAAGAGATAGCCGCGCGGACCAGAAGGCTCGCAAGACGCCAGATGCGCTGGTTCGACAAGCTGGCGCGAGAGCTGCAAGAAAAGGCATGCATAGAGGTGGCGGAATCCGCCTCGCGGGCGGAGGTGCCGCAGAGGGTACAGGATATAATCGGAACATGAACGAAGAGCGAACCGTGCTGGTAGGCGCCGGAGAAGACCGGCATCTGGACGAGCTGGAACGGCTCGCCAAGACGCTCGGCATGACGGTGGTCGCCAGGATGGAGCAGAACCGCAGGGACAACACGGGATACCTGGGCAAGGGGAAGCGCCGGGAACTGGGCAGCCTCGTCGAGGAGACCCGCGCCAGGTTCGTCGTCGCCGACGACGAGCTGACGGCATCGCAGGCAAGGGTACTGGAGAAGGCGGCGAACGCGACGATCGTGGATCGGACGGAGCTGATTATTCGCATCTTCGAGTCTCACGCGCGGGATGCGGCGAGCCGCCTGCAGGCCGAGCTGGCCGACCTGGAGTACAGGCTCCCGCGCGTCAAGGGCCGCAACCCCGAGCTGAGCCGTCTGGGAGGCGGCGTCGGTACCAGGGGGCCTGGAGAGCAGCAGCTGGAGTACGATCGACGCGTGATCCGGGAGCGCATAGGCACGATAAACCGCAAGCTGCGCGATGAGAGGGCGGCCAGGGCCGTGCAATCCTCGAAACGCAGGAGGGGGGAAGGACCGCCCAGGGTCGCGCTCGTCGGCTACACGAACGCCGGAAAGACGACCATCCTCAACGCTCTGAGCGGCGCCGACCGCTCCGTGAGAGACTGGCTCTTCGAGACCCTGGAGACCACCACGAGACTGGTCGAGGGAGGGACCGGCGGTAGGGAAGATGGCTCCTCTCACCCAGACTTCGTGGTCACCGACACCGTCGGCTTTATAAGGAAGCTACCGACCCAACTCGTACACTCCTTCGCCTCCACGCTAGAAGCCGCCAGCGACGCCGACGTGCTGGTGATCTGCGCCGACGCCTCGAGCGAGAGGCTTGACGAGGAGATCTTTACCGTCAGGCATACTCTCCAGGAGACTCTAAAGACGGATAACGGCTCCTCACACTCCAAAGGCCAGATTCTGTGCCTCAACAAGGTGGATCTTCTCGACGAAGGCAGGAGCTTTGAGCTCCGTCGCAGATATCCGGAGGCGGTCCTGATCAGCGCTCTGCAAGGGGATACGGGGCTTCTGAAAGAGGCGATCTATGCCGCCATAGAGGAGCGCAGGGAGCGGATGGAGGTCCTTATCCCGCACTCTGACTATGCTCACGCAAGCCGCCTCTACGGGGTCGCGGAGATACACGCCTCGAAGAACACCACCGAGGGACTATGGATGGATGTGAGCCTGCCAAGGGCTTCATCGGCCAGATACGAACCCTACAGGGTTGACTAGCTCCGCATCCCGCATCCTGCGTCTGTATCCGCCGCCCGAGACTCTCCTGGGGGCAGGTTCGGTCTATGAGGACCTCCATCTCTGCGGCTCAAAACACCTCGACCGTCCGTACGTCGCCATAAACGCCGTCTCCTCCGTAAACGGCGGTGCGGCGCTCTCCGGAGGCGGCTCCTCCATAGCCAGCAGGATCGACCGTCTGACGATGCGCACCCTGAGATCCCACTTCGACGCCGTCCTGGTCGGCGCGAACACCCTCAGAAGCGAGAGGGTCTCCTTTCTCGACAGCAGAGACCGAAGACTTCTCCTCGTAGTGCTCACCACGACCGGCGAGCTGCCGCTGGAGGTGAATCCGGGAGACTGCGTGGCCTCCAACACTATCATCTTTGCTCCGGACTCACTTCCCGTCGCGAAGCGGCAGGAACTCTCACATCTGGCTTCCATCTCCATCCTCCGCCCGCTCCGGGATGGAACCCTTAACGTGCAGAGGATCCTCCAGACCTTGAAAAGCCGCTACGGGGTGCAGAGACTCCTTGCGGAAGGCGGCCCGAGCCTCAACTCGCGCCTCGTCTCCGGCGGACTCGCCGACGAACTCTTCCTGACCCTCGCCCCAACACTCCTGCCGAAGCACGCCCCGATCCTGTCCACACCTCGCAGAGAAACCCTCAAACTCATATCCACCCACCTCGCAGACAGCGAACTCTACCTCCGCTACGCCATCGCACGCTCCACATCTCAGAGTCAGGAATGAACTTCCGAGAATTCCCATTATGAGAAGTTGGTAGGTTCGTAGCGGGATTGGTGTAGACTCGTCGCTGGGATGTTGGGACGGGCATGGGCGGTAGCTGCGAAGGAGTTCTGGTCGTTATTGCGCCAGCCGCAGCTTCTTGTGTTGCTTCTGGTGGGACCGGTTTTGATCATGGCGGCCTTTGCGATCAGTTTCCGGTCGTCGAACCCGAAGCCGAGTGTTGTGGTGGTTGTGGAGCCCGGTTCGGAGGGAGAAGAGATCTTTGGGAGGTATCGCGAGCTGTTCGTCTCGCGCACGAAGTTCCGCGGCACTGTGGAGAGCGTGGATGCGGCCGACGACCTCATCAGGAGTGGTCAGATCGATGGCGCGATAATCTTACCTGCGGAGCCGTCGGAGGCAATACGCAAAGACGAGCGCGCAACCATCGGAGTACACTACAGCACCATAAATCCGATCTTTGGTCTCACCGTGCCCAACAGGGCTCGCGGACTCCTCTTTGACCTGAACGATGCCATGGTCATGGAAGGCATAAGTCGCCAGCTTGAGGAGGCGAATGCCGCCCGCGAGCAGGTCGACGCCCTCGATGCTCGCGTAGATGCCGCCCGGGCGGCTTCGCGGGCTCTAACGGGAGATGAGGCGCGGCGAACCACTGCGGAGCTCTCGGAGAGCCTGAACGCTCTTGAGACGTCTCTGCGGAGCATCCAGGAGACCGCCCCCGAAGAGAGACGCGGCGAGATCGGCGACTCGCTCCGTCAGATCCAGGACGCTCAGGAAGCCGTGAGCGCCATTCGGGAGATACAGGAAGGAGAAGAGATACAGGAGGAGCTCGCCCGGCTTGACGCGAGCGTAGAAGCGCTGCAGGAGACCCTCTCCAAAGTACCGGACGCCTCCCCGAGCGTTCTCACCAATCCTTTCAGGCTGGATCTGGAGAACCTGGCTCCCTTCCAGCCGGATATAGCCGGCTTCTACGCTCCGGGGACCCTCGCCATACTGATACAGCACGTCTCAATAAGCCTCGCCTCGCTCTCTATCGTCCGGGAGAGGATGAGCGGAGCCTATGAGTTCTTCGAGGTCTCGCCTCTCAGCTTTGGGCAGCTGCTTCTGGGCAAGTTCGCCGCCTATCTCCTGGTAGTTTTAACGGTCAACGCCGCGGTGGCGGCCGTAATGGTTGGACCGCTCGATGTACCCCTGAACGGAGATCCCGCCCCGTTCGTCATAGCGATGGCCCTGCTGACCGTATCCTCTCTGGGGATCGGCTTCGCAGTCTCTGCGCTGGCTCGCAGCCAGCTTCAGGCTATACAGGTGGCGATGCTCTGGCTCATAGCCAGCGGCTTCTTCTCCGGCTTTCTCTTCCCGCTCTCGGAGATGGCGCAGCCCGCACACGCCATCTCCTACTTCCTGCCCGCCACCTACGGCATCGGTGCCTTCCAGGACGTCATGATCCGTGGCGAGGGTCTCTCGCGGCTGGACGTTCTCGGACTCGTCACGATCTCTTCTGTCTCCCTGATCGCCGCCAGGATCTTCATGCGCCGGAGAATCTCGTGATCCCCGTCATAAGCGCTAAAGACCTTGGGCACTCCTTCGACGGCCGACGGGTTCTTAGAGATATCAGCGTCACGGTCGAGAAGGGCGAGATCTTCGGCCTCATCGGCCCTTCTGGAGCCGGCAAGAGCACTCTCGTTCGCGCTCTCACCGGCTATCTGCAACCTTCTGAGGGAGAGGTCGAGGTGCTCGGCAAACGTCCATCGACGTTCGGTCCCGACGACCGCCGGCGCCTCGGGTTTATGCCACAGGACTTTGTCCTCTACGAAGACCTCTCGGTCAGCCAGAACTTGAACTTCGTCGCCGGTCTCTACGGACTGCGGCTCTTCGACCGCCGTCGCGCGGTAGGCGAGGCCCTGCAGTTCGTTGAGCTCTGGGACCACCGCAAGAAGCGCGCATCCAGGATCTCCGGCGGTATGCAGCGCCGCCTCCAACTCGCCGCCGCAATAGTCCACCGGCCCGAGCTTCTGTTCTTCGACGAGCCTACCGCGAACCTGGACCCCGTCCTACGCCACAAGTTCTGGGATGAATTCTCCTCACTGCGCGACCAGGGACATACCCTCATAATCACCACCCAGTATGTCGGCGAAGCCGAACGCTGCGACCGCATCGGCTTCCTCACCGGGGGTACTCTCCTCTCCGTCGGAACCCCGCAAGAACTTCGTCGCGCAGCCTTCGGCGGAGAGCTCATCTCCCTCTCGCTCCGGGGAGATATCGGAGATCTCGGAGAACCCCTGTCAGCCCTCGAAAGAGTGGGACGTCTCTCCGAGGTTCGCGAAGAGAGCGGCGTTTCCGGCACCATAAGCCACGCTAGGCTACTCGTCGAGGACGCCGACATAGCCCTCCCCAAAGTCTTCCGGGCTCTCGACAGTACCGGTGCCTCAGCTCTCTCCGCAGACGTCCTCATCCCCTCCTTCGATGAGGTGTTCTTCCGGCTGGTCCAGGAGAATAGCCGCTCCTGAGAATCTCAGTCAGAGCGGAAGGGTATTATATTGATATGCCTTGGTGGCAATCTCTTCGGCGCGGCGGATGTAGCGCATGGTGGTCTTGGGGTCTGAGTGGCCCAGGAACTGCTGTATGACGAGCAGGGGTGCTTCGTTGAGGGCCATGTTGGTACCTACGGTGTGTCGGATAGAGTGTGGTGAGATGGCTTTGGTTATGCCGGCTGCGCGCACGTATTTCTTGACTATGTTTTGCACGGAGCGGGTTGTGAGCGGCTTGTCCCTGCCGACGCGGGAGACGAAGAGGGGCTTGCGGGCATCCGCATGGGAGGCGAAGCTCCGGCCGCTGTGGACGACGAAGCGCTGCACGAGATGCCAGAGATCCGGGGAGAGAGGGACGTTACGGATCTTCTCTCCCTTGCCGCGGACGCGGAGGAAGACCCGGTCCTTGAGCGCTTCTCTGAAGTCACCGATCCTGACCGCGACCACCTCGGCCTCGCGCAGCCCGCAGGATGCCAT
The DNA here is from genome assembly GCA_040757515.1 of Actinomycetota bacterium. GTDB lineage: Bacteria > Actinomycetota > Rubrobacteria > Rubrobacterales > Rubrobacteraceae > JBFLXF01. The sequence continues at coordinate 470 of JBFLXF010000066.1, read as the reverse complement.
GACGGCGAGCAAAACGTAGTCCCGGTAGTTGTCTGCGCGCGCGGCGGCGAGCATGCGCGAGAGCTCCTCCTCTGTGAGTACGTTGTAGGCAGGGTCCTGGCGCACGCGCGGGCTCTTGGCAAAGAACTTGAGAGCCTCGGGGTTGACGGTGGTAACCCCGCCCATGTAGGCGAAGAGCAGAAACCTTCTCAGCGCCGCTAGCTTCTTCGCCGCCGTCGCGGGAGCATACCTATCTATTACATGTTCCCGGTAGCGCGAGATGTCATCAGCCGTTACCTCCCCCAGCTCTCTGCCGAGCTCCTCTTCCAGGTATGTGAGGAACATCCGGATCTCTGTATTATAGGTTTTCTTTGTCTGAGGGCTCGTGAGGGTGCGCAGGTAGACGGAGAGGAGGCGTTCGGCTTGTGGTGTGTCGGCGGGGGTGGTTTTGCGGCGGGTGGCGGGGAGTTCAGGCATCTGGGTCATCGTAG
>JBFLXF010000065.1:0-8036 GCA_040757515.1 Actinomycetota bacterium | reverse complement strand
TCGGCCTCCACGGCGAGCGCCTCCCCGATGTCGTGGAGGTGCTCCAGGGCGGAGTCACCGGCTCCTCACGGCGAGGGGCCGGTTTATCCGCATCCCGCTCACGAAGATGACGAAAGGTTCGTCCATCCGGGCGGTGTGGCGGCCCTTGATCACCGGATCATTCGCTGGGCCTTCTCTGCTCGACGACGAGCTCGCGGACCCGGAGGCTTCCGACCTCGAGATCTTCTATGGTCAGGCGCTCTATCTTTCCCCGCTTGAGGGCGAGCCTCCGGATCGCCAGCGCGCCTATCGCCACTGCTCCGGCGGCGCCCGCACCTATCGCCAGGCCGCCCAGGCTCGTCCACGCGAGCGCCGTCGCCGCACGGGCGAACGCCACCTGAGCCCCGAATGGGCGGCTCGTTCCGGCCCTCTCGATGCGTGACTTCATCGCTGTGCCTCCTGTCGTGGTTGCCTCTGTTCGGGCCCGTCCCTCGCCGCGAGGGAGCGTAACCGGTCTTCGACTTCCCGGATCCATTCGAGCCTGCCGCGGAAGTGCGAGAGGCCGAAGTCGAGAGTCATCCGTTGGTACGGCGTCATGGTCTTCCCGAATTCTTCCTCGACGTCCCGCAGCCGCTCGAGACGCGCCTCGCACCGGCTCCGGTACTCCCCGATCAGCTCCAGCAGCCGTCGCGGGTCGTGCTCGTCGCCGAAGAAGAGGTGCATGAGGAACTCGGAGCGGAAGACGTCTCCCGAAGGCTCCTCCTCCCTCAGGCTCGCCCGGAACCTCTGCCGTCCCTCCGGCGTGATCGTATAGATCTTCTTGTTCGGGCGGCCGCTCTGCACAACCTCCTCTACCCGCACCAGTCCCTCCCCGGCGAGACTCTTTAGCGCCGGGTAGATCGAACCGTAGCTCGCCCCGAAAAAGAAGCCCACACTCCGCTCCATAAGGGCCTTGAGCTCGTACCCCGTGCGCGAACCCCGCGCCAGAAACCCGAGCAATGCCATCCGTAAATCCATGTTGCTAAACAATATCTCAGAAAGATATATAATATGTCAATATATAGCTAGGATGCACGTGGGCATAGCGCTAGAATCCCCTGGCGGCGATTCGAGAGGAGGCGCGTGGAGCTGAGGCGAGGACGCGAGGGAGATCGGGGGACGTTGGCGCGGCTTGGGGCGCTCTCTTTTGGCAACGAGGTGTCGAGCTGGGAGGAGTACTACGATCCTGGCAGGAACCCGCGCCTGGACCCTCGTGGCGTCTACGTGGTCGAGGAGGACGGCGGGGTGAGGGCGACGGCGACGGTGTTGCCCCTGGAGGTTTACGTAGATGGTCGTGCGGTAGAGATGGGTGGTGTTGCGGCGGTCAACACGCACCCGGCCTATCGGCGGAGAGGTTATGCGGGTGAGTTGATGCGTCTGGTGTTGGCGAGGATGCGGGAGGAGGGGAGGATGCTCTCTGTGCTCTGGCCTTTCGCCCATGCTTTCTACCGGACGTATGGCTGGGAGCTTGCGGGGGAGTCGCTCTCGTACCGGATCGGGCCCACTGACCTGCCGACCAGCGAGGAGCAGCGGCGGGTGCGGGCGTACCGCGAGGAGGATCTACCGCGTATGATGGATCTGTACGCGGAGGAGATGGCGCGCCATCCGCTCGCCGTGGTGCGCGGCGAGGCGTACTGGCGGTGGTGGATGAGCCGCGACGGGCGTGAGGCTGCGATCTACGAGCGGGACGCGAAGATCGAGGGCTACATTCTCTATGAGATGACTCGTTGGCGCGAGGAGCGGGAGCCGCATCGCACGCTCGCGGTCTCCGAGCTGATCACCCGCACGCCGGAGGCGCGGGCCGGTCTGATCTCCTTTCTGGCCGCCCAGGACCCGCTCGTCTTCGGGGTGAGGATGAGCACGCCGCGCGGCGAGCCGCTGCACCCGTATCTCGCCAGCTCGCACATAAAGGTGGAGGTGGAGCCGGAGTTCATGCTGCGGCTCGTGGACGTGGAGGGCGCGCTGCGGCTGCTCGATCTCGCGGCCGATCCCCCGCTGGTCCTGGAGGTTTCGGACGGCGGAATCCCCGAGAACGCCGGGTCCTATACCGTCGGGGACGGGGAGATCTCGTCCGGAACCGAGGCGGAGATGCGCGTCTCCCTCGACGTGCGCCAGCTCGCCTGCCTCTACGCCGGATACCTCCCGGCGCGAGAGCTAGCGCGTCACGGCCTGATCCGGCCCAACTACCCGGAGGCTTTGGAGGTCCTCGACGCGCTCTTCCCGGTCGGAGATCCGTACATCTCGGAGCCAGATCACTTCTAGCCCTCAGCTTCCGGCAGGCAGCTATCAGCATTTGTTTTCGGTGCGTTACTCGATGGAGAGCAATAGTCTCCACCAACACCGCTGTAAACTGTCGGATGCCGGGCAGGCGGCATCACCTTACCCGGAGACGAGCCGACCGGCTGGAATGCTGACTGGCTGCCGACCGAAGGGAGGCTACATGAAGACCACGGGCACGGTTGGATACGCGGCGATGTTCGAGCAATTCCACCCGACGGATCTCTTGAGGTGGAGCAGGCTCGCCGAGGAGAACGGCTTCGCCTCCGTGATGGCCTCCGACCACTTCCACCCCTGGACGCCGGAGCAGGGCCAGAGCGCTTTCGTGTGGAGCTGGCTCGGGGCTCTCGGGGCGACTACGAACCTTCGCTTCGGGACCGGCGTGACGCCGCCCGGATTCCGGTACCACCCGGCGATCATCGCCCAGGCCGCCGCCACCCTGGAGGCGATGTACCCGGGTCGCTTCTGGCTGGGTCTGGGGGCTGGCGAGGCTCTCAACGAGCACATAGTGAGCCGCTACTGGCCCGAGGCCCCCACCCGGCTGCGCATCCTCATGGAGTCCATCGAGGTCATCCGCAAGCTCTTCACGGGAAAGAAGGTCAAGTACCAGGGCGAGCATATCAAGCTGGAGAGCGCGCGCCTCTACACGATGCCTGAGACGCCGCCTCCGATCTACGTGGCGACGGCCGGGCCGGTGCAGAGCAAGAGGACCGGCCGGTACTGCGACGGGATCATTACCGTTGGCGCCTCCGACGAGAAGATAAGGATGCTCATGGAGCGCTTTGAGGAGGGCGCCCGCGAGGCGGATAAGGACCCGAGCGCGATGCCGCGTATGGTGCAACTGCACGTCTCCTGGGCGGAGAGCCGCGAAGAGGCAGAGGAGAACGCGCTTAAAGAGTGGCCCAACGGCGGGATGCCCTTCCCCAAGGGCGACATCCGCAACCCCGAGGACTTCGCGGCGATGGCTAAGGTTGTGACCCTGGAGAACTTCAAGGACAGGGTGCTCATCAGCGCCGACCTCGACGAGCACCTCGACCACGTCCAGCACTACGTGGACCTGGGCTTCGACGAGGTCTACGTGCACAACGTCGGGCGCAACCAGGAGGAGTTCATCCGGGCCTACGGGGGGCGCGTGATCCCCAAGCTGCGTTGGCCCGGCAGCGAGTAGGCGTGGGCCGGAGAAGGAGTGGCTTCTTCGGCGTCCTGCTCGTCGCCCTCGGAGCGGCGCTCTGGGGTACGGACGGCGTGCTCCGGGTACCGCTGCTGGAGAAGATGTCTCCGCCCGCTATAGTCTTCGCCGAGCACCTGGCGCTCTTGCTCTACTCCGTGCCCGCCGTCCTGATCGGACGCCGCGCGTTCCGCGGCTTCGGCGCCGGGCAGTGGGGTGCCCTGCTCGTGATCGGATGGGGAGGTTCCGCTCTGGCCACCCTGCTTTTCACGGCGGCCTTCGCGGTCGGCAACCCGACCGTCGCGATCCTGCTGCAGAAGACCCAACCCGTCTTCGCCGTGGTTCTGGCAAGCCTGCTTCTGCGGGAGCGGCCCGGTCCACCCTACTGGGCGAGCTTCGCGGTAGCGATGGTGGGGGCGTACCTGATCTCCTTCGGAGACCTCCGCCCTTTCACCGAACTCAAACCCGCCGAGCTTCTTACCGCTGTGTTCGCCCTCGGCGCGGCCCTGCTCTGGGGCTCTTCGACCGTGCTCGGACGATTCGTGCTCCATGATCTGCCGTTCCACACCCTGACCGGTGCCCGCCTCCTCCTCGCCCTGCCGCCGCTCACGGTCGTCGTGGCGTTCGGGAGCGGGTTCGGCGGGTGGCGGAGGGCCTCTCGGCGGCGCCCGCGAACGTAGTGTTGCTCGCTCTCCTGCCGGGCCTGCTCGCGCTGCTCCTGTACTACCGGGGCCTTACCGCCACGCGCGCCTCCTACGCAACACTGGCGGAGCTTGCCTTCCCGGCGACGGCCGTAGTGCTCAACTGGGCCTTCCTCGGAGTCGGAGTGAGCGCCAACCAGGCGCTCGGTTTCGTCCTGCTGTGGGGCTCCGTCCTCGCCCTCGGCTATCTCAACGCCAGAGCGCCCGCCCCCCAACTCTCCGCCCCGGCGTTAGCGGAGCGTGGCCGCTGAGTTTACAGGCAGCCTTGAAGGTGCCTATACTTCCAGCGAGGAAAGGGAGACAAAAGACCGGGAGCCGGGGCTTCCGAAGGCGAGAGGAGGATGGCTCTGGGGGAGCCGTACTACCGACGGAGAGGACGAATCCCCTTTCGGGGCGGCATTCCGCTCCGCCCGGCTAGAGCCCGCGCAGAGAAGAGGTCCCCTTGTCGTACCGCAGGTCTGGCGCCGGCTGCGCCGACGCCTGAAGCGAGAAAGGAGTAGGGCTTTGGGCAGGTTGCTATTCTCGGGCGGAACCGTCGTAACCGCAGAGGGCAGCGTGAGGGCCGACGTGCTCGTCGAGGACGAGAAGGTCGTCGCCGTCGGCACGAGCCTGGACGCGGGCGGCGCGGAGGTGGTGGACGCCACGGGCAGGCTCGTGATGCCGGGCTTCATAGACGCCCACACCCACATGGACATGCCCTTCGGAGGCACCGTCACCGCCGACGACTGGGCCACCGGCACCGAGGCCGCCGCCGCGGGCGGGACCACCATGCTTGTGGACTTCGCCTTGCAGGAGGAGGGCGGAACCTTGGCGGGCGCCGTCGAGACCTGGAGCGAGAAGGCTCGAGGCAAGGCCGTAATTGACTACGGCTTCCACGTCGCCATAACGGACCTGCGCGACGACATAAAGACCGAGCTTCCGCACCTGGCCGAGATGGGCGTCGCCTCAGTCAAGATCTTCATGGCCTACAAGGGCACGCCGCTCTACACCGAGGACTACGACCTCTTCGAGACGCTGCAGCTATCGAAAGACGCGGGCGTCCTCGTCCTCGTCCACGCCGAGAACGGCGACGCGATCCAGAAGCTCCAGGAGCAGGCGCTCGCGAGAGGCGACACCGCCCCGAAGTTCCACGCGCTCACCCGCCCGGAGGCGGTAGAGGCCGAGGCGACGAATCGGGCCATAAGGCTCGCGGAGGTCGCGGGCGCCCCGATACTCGTCGTCCACGTCTCCTGCGCGGGGGCGCTCGAGGCGATACACCTCGCCCACGAGCGCGGCCAGACCGTCTACGCCGAGACCTGCCCGCAGTACTTCGCCTTTGAGTATGAGGATCTTGCGCGCGAGGGCTTCGAGGGCGCCAAGTACGTCTGCTCCCCGCCGCTGAGGGACCCGAGAAACCGCGAGCCGCTGTGGAACGGCCTCAAGTTCGGAGACCTCCAGATCTTCGGCTCCGACCACTGCTCGTTCAACTACCGCGGTCAGAAGGAATTGGGCAAGGACGACTTCACCAAGATCCCGAACGGGCTGCCGGGAGTCGAGGAGCGCGCGATGACCCTCTGGACCCTGGGGGTTAGAGAGGGAAAGATCTCCGAGAACCAGTTCGTTGCGGTCCTCTCGACGAACCAGGCGCGCATCTACGGGATGTATCCCCGCAAGGGGACACTCGCGCCGGGCGCCGACGCGGATATCGTACTCTGGGACCCGGAGCTCCGGATCACCGCGACCGTCGAAAACAGGCACTCCAACGTGGACTACACCCCCTACGAGGGGATGGAGTTTCACGGCGGTCCCGCGGCGGTCTACGTGAGGGGGGACCTGGTCTACCGCGACGGCGAGATCGTCGGCGAGCGGGGCTCAGGCAAGTTTATCGAGCGGAGCTTCACGGCCACGAGCGGACTGGAGGTGAGAGTGTGACGAACCCCGGGGAGCTGCTTCGGAGGCACAGGGGGGTGCTGCCGGAGTGGATCGCGCTCTACTACGAGAAGCCGATGGAGCTGGTGCGCGGCGAGGGCTTCAAGGTCTGGGACTCGGAGGGCAACGAGTATCTGGACTTCTTCGGCGGCATAGTGACCACGATCAGCGGGCACGCGATACCCGAGATCGTCGAGGCGGTGCGCGAGCAGGCAGGCAAGATCTTCCACTCCTCGACGCTCTACCTGATCGAGAACCAGGTGAAGCTGGCGGAGAAGTTGGTCGCGCTCTCCCCGATAGGCGGCGACCAGAAGGTCTTCTTCGTCGGCAGCGGCTCCGAGGCGAACGAGTCGGCGCTGCTGTTCGCGACGCACTACCGCAAGTCGAGCGAGATCATCGCGCTGCGCGGCTCCTACCACGGCGGCTCCTTCGGGACTATGAGCATCACCGGCCAGTCCTCCTGGCGCCCGACCCCGCGCTCCCCTCTAGATGTCTCCTACGCCATAAGCCCGCACCACAGCTACAGCCCCTTCGGGCGGGACCGGGAGGAGTACGTGCACGCCTGCGCCGAGGACGTGCGCAACGTTATCGAGACCGCGACGACCGGTCGCGTCGCCGCCTTTATCGCCGAGCCGATACAGGGCGTCGGCGGCTTTATCGAGGTGCCGCCCGGCTACTTCGAGCGGGTCAAGGAGATCCTGGACGAGTACGGTGTCCTCTTTATCTCCGACGAGGTGCAGACGGCCTTCGGGAGGACGGGAAGTCACTTCTGGGGGATCGAGGCGTCCGGCGTGGAGCCGGATCTTATCACGATGGCCAAGGGACTCGGCAACGGCCTCGCCATCGGCGCCGTCATGGGCCGCGCCGAGATAATAGATTCCCTCTCACCGAAGCTCCACATCTCGACCTTTGGCGGCAACCCCATCTCGACCGCCGGGGCTCTGGCTAACCTGGAATTCATCCTGAAGAACGATCTCCAGAAGAACGCCGACGAGGTGGGCTCCTACCTGAAGGAGCGTCTGCTGAAGATGGCCGAGAGGCACGACTTCATCGGCGAGATCCGGGGCCGCGGCCTGATGCTCGGCATCGAGATGGTCGGCCCCGGCGGCGAGCCGAACCCGCAGGCGGCGAACGCGTTCCTGGAGGCGTGCCGGGAGCGGGGCGTGCTCGTTGGCAAGGGCGGTGTGAAGAGCAACGCCATCCGGCTCGCGCCCCCGCTCACCGTCACGCGCGAGGCTGCAGAGGAGGCCGCGGACGCCTTCGAGGAGGCGCTCGCGGAGATCGGGGCGACCGAGAGGGTTGGCTAATGCGGGCGGAGGGTGTGGACTCTCGCCGCGCCGTGGAGGAGCTCAAGGAGCTGCACGGGCTCACCGGCGGCCCCGAGGGGGCGCAGCGGGTGGCCTGGACGCAGACGTGGCGGGAGGCCCGCGAGTGGCTGCGCGGGAAGCTTGAGGAGATAGAGGGCATAGAGGAGATCGAGCGCGACGAGGCCGGCAACCTCTGGGCCACCGCCCCCGGCGACTCGGAGAATGCCGTGCTCCTCGGCGGCCACATAGACTCCGTCCCGAACGGCGGCTGGCTCGACGGCTGCCTCAACACCATCGCCGCTCTCGAGGTGATGCGTGTCCTTGCGCCGCGGCGGCGGCCCGTCACTTTAAGGCTCGTGGACTGGGCCGACGAGGAGGGCGCCCGGTTCGGGAGGAGCCTTCTCGGTTCGAGCGCCTGCGCCGGCACCCTGGACCCCGATGAGGTGCGGAACCTCAGGGACAAGGACGGTGTTTCGCTTCCCGACGCCCTGAGAGAGAACGGCGTCGAGCTCGACCGGATGAAGGAGTCGCACCGTCAGCTCGAGAATGCTTTGGCCTACCTGGAGCTGCACATCGAGCAGGGTCCGGTCCTGGAACGGCTCGGCCTGCCGCTGGGCGTGGTGACCGGCTGCTTCGGGGTCGAGCGGCACGCGATCC
>JBFLXF010000064.1:0-8085 GCA_040757515.1 Actinomycetota bacterium | reverse complement strand
TGACCTCGTGCAGCCCCAGCAAGTCGAGGAACTCTTCGAACGTCCTCGTCGAGTGGCCGATCGTCAGCACGGGGTCCCGGCCGGCTTTGGTCTTCTCGACCTCCGTCATCGGCGGGCTCTCAGCTCCGGCCGCCGACACGCTTTCGGGCGAGGGCGAGATCCTCGACCACCTCTCTCCAGAGCCGGTCGTAGTCCTCGCCCGTGCCCTTGATCCTCAGCAGATAGGCGGGGTGGTAGGTCGCAAGCGCGGGCGGACCCAGCGTCGAATGGAAGATGGTGCCCCGGTCTGAGCCCAGGGTGAGCGACTTCTTGATGAGGGCCCTGGCCGGCGTGGCGCCAAGGAGTGCGAGCACGTCGGGTTTGACGATCCCGAGCTCTTCTCTGAGGACATCGAGCCCTTCACGGATTTCGGCGGCCCTCGGCGGGCGGTTGCGGGTGCGCCCTCCGCTCTTCTCGGTCGGGCGGACCTTTACGATGTTGGTCACGTAGACCTCCCGGCGGTCGATGCCGGCATCCTCCAGGAGCCGGTCGAGGAGCCTCCCGGCACTGCCCACGAACGGCCTGCCCTTCTCCACCTCCTCCCTCCCCGGGGCCTCGCCCACGATGGCAAGCCCCGCGTCGAGTGGCCCTTCCCCGAAGACCGACTCCTCGCCGAACCGTTCTGCGGTCCTCAACCTGAGGTCTTCCCACTCCTTCCTGCCGGACAAGTTCGCCTCCTCCGCGTTCCGTAACGGCGCCGGAGAGACCGCCGCGTTCGGTGCCACGGATCCCCGGCTCTCTCCCGCCGGCTTACCCCGGCCGCGGAGCGCATAAACGGCGCGTCTCAGCCGGGAGCGGCCGCTGAAGCTCGCCGCTGGTATAACCCTTGCGGCGGTACCCGAAAGGCGGAGGTGATGCCGTGCCGCTCTACGCGCTAAATCTGTTCGATCTCGCGGAGAACGACCTGTATCGGCGGTACTCGCGCCGCTCGGTGCGGGCCGTGCAGAAGCACGGCGGAAGGGTTGTCGCTTTGGGTAAACTCGTGGGAGCCGAGGGAGGCGACGCCTCTGTCGAACCCCGGCAGGTCATGATCCTGGTCGAGTGGCCTTCGCGCGAGGCCTTCGACGCCTTTCTCGAGGATCCGGAGAACGAGGACCTGCACCCGCTTCGGGAGGGCGGCACGCGCAACTACCTGTGGTGGAGCTACGAGAAACTGGAGGACCTGCGTCCGATCTTCGAGGCGCAGCGTAGGAGGGCATGACCAGGAAGAAGCTCGGCAGGATGAAGGTGGGCCCGCCGGACGAGCGGGCCCGCGAGAGATACCTGCTCTGGTTTACCGGCGAGCAGCTTCACCGCGAACCAGAGTCTCTCCCGCGCCTGGACTCACCTTCGCTCTTCGGTAACGACAGACCGCTGGAGCTGGACGTGGGCTGCGGGACGGGCGAGTTTCTGCTCTCGCTCGCGGAGGCAGGTCCGGAGGCGAACTTCGTCGGGGTGGATCTGCACGCGAAGTCGCTCTACCGGGCGGTCCGGACCGCAGACGAGGAGGGGCTGGAGAATGTGCGCTTCGTGCGAGCGGACTTCCGCCAGCTCTCCCCCCTGCTCGTTCCTGGCTCTTTGCGAACCGTCTATCTGCACTTCCCGGAGCCGGGACAGAACAGGATCTCACGTCGCCGCCGCATCTTCTCGCCGCGCTTCCTGGATGACGTGCACCGCGCCCTTGTCTCCGAAGGAACCCTGAGCGTAGTCTCCGACCACGAGGGCTACTTCATGGAGATGTTAGCGCTTGCCGAGGCCGACGAACGCTGGAAGAAGGCGCATGCTGAGAGGTATCTCGCCGGATACGAGCCGCCCGTCAAGAGCAGGTTCCAGCGGATGTGGGAGAGGCGCGGGCGGGTACCCTTGCGCTTCGTGTTGCGCAAGGATCAGTAGGCGCGTTCGGCGCGCACGATCAGGCGTCCTGTGTCCGGGCCGGAGCGCATCAGTTCCGGTCCTACCGTCCACCAGTCCTCAACGCTCTCGGTGCAAGTCTGCAACGTCACCATGTCCTTGCCGGGCACCGGCTCCGTCACCCACGACTCGTGGGGCTCGACGGCGAAGATCTTCATCACCCTGTAGACGTATCTGTTACCCGCCGAGTCCTCCAGGATCACCTCGTCGCCCTTGCGCATGGCGGGCAGGTCGTAGAACTGGTAGTAGCTCTCCGTGCCCCGGTAGCCGATGCGGTGACCAGCGATGTAGGTGTTGGCGTTGTCCTGCCAGGGGAAGCCCGTCGAGGGCAGCTTTATGGCGCCCCGGTCCAGCGTCCCTGGCGAATCGTCGTTTCTGACAGTGTGGCCGTAAATGCCGAGCCGCGGCACCGTCAGGTAGAGCGTCTTGTCTTCGGGCGTCCGCGCCTTCTTCTGCGCCCCGGCCAGCGCTACCGGAGCTGTTGAGAACACCGGGGGCTCGACTCGCGAGACGGCGGCTTGTGCGACCTCGGGGCCGCCGAGCAGCGCCTTTGCCGGTCCTGAGACGGGCAGCGCGGCGAGGAGCAGGATCACGAGCAGGGCTGTCCGTCGCCTCCTGCGGTAGACTGGCTTGTCGCTGATCCGCAGGCGCCGCTTCTTCTTGCGGGGTGCACGCGACATCCTGCGGCCGCCGCCGCGCGCGGACGTACTGCGCCCCCTCCCTCTCATCTCACGCAGGGTCACGACGGGAAGTGTAGCTTATACGGGGATATCGCGGGTGGTGGCGTGTACGGGGCGGGATGGCTAACATGAGCTTTGCGGAAACCGTCCTCGGAGCAGGAGGGAGATGAGCAAACTCCGCAGCCACGCGGATAAGGGGAGCGAAAACTTCGAGAAGAACGCCCGCGCCTTCGAGGCGCTGGTCTCCGAGCTGCGCGAGCGCTCGGCCACGGCCCGCAGGGGCGGCGGCGAGAAGGCCCGCAAGCGGCACGCCGAGCGCGGCAAGCTCTTTGTGCGCGAGCGCATAGAGCGCCTGCTCGATCCCGGCACCGCCTTCCTGGAGCTCTCGCCTTTGGCCGCCTACGGGATGTACGACGGGCGGGTCCCGGCCGCGGGCATCGTCACCGGCATCGGGCGCGTGCGCGGGCGGGAGGTGATGGTCGTCGCCAACGACGCCACCGTGAAGGGCGGCACCTACTATCCGATGACCGTCAAGAAGCACCTGAGGGCCCAGGAGATCGCCGAGCAGAACCGCTTGCCGTGCGTCTACCTGGTCGACTCGGGCGGGGCGTATCTGCCGCTGCAGGACGAGGTCTTCCCGGATCGCGACCACTTCGGGCGCATCTTCTACAACCAGGCCAGGATGAGCGCGAAGGGGATACCCCAGATTGCCGCCGTCATGGGCTCGTGCACCGCCGGGGGTGCCTACGTCCCGGCGATGAGCGACGAGGTCGTAATCGTGAAGGGCGTCGGCACGATCTTCCTCGGCGGCCCGCCGCTCGTGAAGGCGGCGACCGGAGAGGAGGTCACCGCCGAGGAGCTCGGAGGCGCCGACGTCCACACCCGGCTCTCGGGCGTCGCCGACCACTATGCCGAGGACGACGAGCACGCCCTCGCCCTCGTGCGCTCCATCGTCGAGAACCTGAACGCGGAGAAGAGGGTGCCCTGGACGCTTGAAGAGCCGGAGGACCCGCTCTACGATCCTCAGGAGCTCTACGGCGTCGTACCACTCGACTACCGGCAGGGCTACGACGTCCGGGAGGTCATAGCTCGCGTCGTGGACGGGAGCCGTCTGCACGAGTTCAAGCCTCTATACGGCGAGACGCTCGTGTGCGGCTTCGCGCGCATAATGGGCATGCCGGTGGGAATCCTCGCCAACAACGGCATCCTGTTCTCAGAGAGCGCGCTCAAGGGGGCACACTTCATCGAGCTGTGCTGCTCGAGGGGTATCCCCCTGGTCTTTTTGCAGAACATCACCGGCTTCATGGTCGGCAAGAAGTACGAGGCGGGCGGCATCGCCAAGGACGGCGCGAAGCTGGTGATGGCGGTCGCGGGCGCCAACGTGCCGAAGTTCACCGTGATTATCGGGGGCTCCTTCGGCGCGGGCAACTACGGGATGTGCGGGCGGGCCTACTCGCCGCGCTTTCTGTGGATGTGGCCGAACGCGCGCATCAGCGTAATGGGCGGGGCTCAGGCGGCGAACGTGCTCTTGACCGTGCAGGAGGAGAACCTCAGGCGCGAGGGCCGGGAGATGTCCGAGGAGGAGCGTGAGGAGTTCCGGCGCCCGATCCTGGAGAAATACGAGCGTGAGGGGAACCCCTACCACTCGACCGCACGCCTCTGGGACGACGGCGTCATAGATCCGGCGGACACCCGGATGGTCCTGGCTTTGGGGCTCTCGGCGGCGGCGAACGCCCCTGTTGAGGAGACGAAGTTCGGCGTGTTCAGGATGTGAGTTTGGGCTTCCGGCAAGGAGGGAGGGCAGGTATCCGTATGGACTCGGTGACCGGGTGTCCCGTGATGGGGCGGTTCTGGTTGGATGCCGGATCGTCGGGCCGGAGGTTGAGGCCCTATGGCTGACGGGCCGGCGAGCCTGAAGCTTACCCACGATGGGCCGGTGGCGAGGATCTCCCTCTCGCGCCCTGACTCGCGCAATGCGCTGAACGCCGCCCTCATATCGGAGATCGCCCGCTGCTTCGAGGAGCTCTCGGAGGACGGCGGGGTGCGGGTTGTGGTCCTCTCCGGGGAGGGGCGAGCGTTCTGCGCCGGTGCGGATATCGGGTACATGCGGCAGACCGCGGAGTTCTCCTACGAGGAGAACCTGCAGGACGCCAGAAGGCTCGCGCGCATGTACCGGGCGGTGGACGAGTGTCCGAAGCCGGTGGTCGCTCGGGTGCACGGCGCCGCGATAGGCGGCGGGGCGGGGCTCGTGGCGGCGGCCGATGTCGCGGTCGCCGAGGAGGGGACGCGGTTCGCCTTCTCTGAGGTGCGGCTCGGGATCGCACCGGCGACGATCGCGCCGTTCGTGGTGCGCAAGATCGGGCACTCGCGCGCTCGCGCGCTCTTCCTGACCGGCGGGCGCTTCGACGCGCGCCGGGCGGCGGAGATGAGTCTGGTCCACGAGGTCGTGCCCGAGGACGGGCTGGATACGGCGGTGGAGAGCATGGTCACTGAGCTGCTTGCGGGCGGTCCGATGGCGCAGGCGGCGATCAAGCGCCTCCTGCGGGACGTCGAGGCGACCGAGCCGCTCGAGGCCCTGGGTCTCATGTCTCCTCTCATCGCGGAGCTTCGCACGGGCGAGGAGGGACAGGAGGGCTTGGGCGCCTTCCTGGAGAAGCGGGAGCCCGCATGGAGGCGCGATGTTTAGCCGGCTGCTCATCGCGAACCGCGGCGAGATCGCGGTGCGCATCATCCGGGCCTGCCGCGAGCTCGGGATAGAGAGCATAGCGGTCTACTCGGAGGCGGACGAGGGCTCGATGCACCGCAGGCTCGCCGACGAGGCTCACTACCTCGGCCCGGCGCCTGCTCCCGAGAGCTACCTGAACATCCCGCGCCTGGCGGAGATCATCGGGCGCTCCGGGGCGGAGGCGGTCCATCCCGGCTACGGCTTTCTGGCGGAGAGCGCCGCTTTCGCGCGGGCGGTCGAGGAGGCGGGCGCCGTCTGGGTCGGGCCGCCGCCGGAGGCGATGGAGGCGATGGGCTTCAAGGTGCGGGCGAAGGAGATCGCGCGCCGCGCCGACGTTCCGACCGTCCCCGGCTACGACGGCGCCGACCAGTCCGAGGAGCGGCTGCTGGAGGAGGCGCGAAAGGTAGGCTTTCCCGTGCTGGTGAAGGCGAGTGCGGGCGGCGGCGGGCGCGGGATGCGGGCCGTGGCGAGCGAGAGGGAGTTCGTCGAGGCGGTTCGGGGCGCGAAGCGGGAGGCCCTGGCCGCCTTCGGGGACGGGTCGGTCTTTCTGGAGAGGCTCGTCGAGCGTCCCCGGCACATCGAGGTGCAGGTGATCGGGGACAAGCACGGCACCGTCCTGCACCTCTTCGAGAGGGAGTGCTCGATCCAGCGCAGGCACCAGAAGGTGATCGAGGAGGCTCCCTCGTCGGCGCTGACCCCAGAGTTGCGCGAACGCATCTGTGCCGCCGCCGTCCGGCTCGCCCGGGAGGCCGGCTACCACAACGCCGGGACGGTCGAGTTCCTCCTGAGCGGCGAGGAGTTCTTCTTCCTGGAGATGAACGCGCGCCTGCAGGTCGAGCACCCCGTAACGGAGTTCGTGACCGGCCTCGACCTCGTCCACCTGCAGCTCGCCGTCGCCTCGGGCGAGAGGCTGCCGCTCTCGCAGGAGGACGTGACCCTGCGCGGAAGCGCGATCGAGGCCCGCATCTACGCCGAGGACGAGGCGGGGCTGCCCTCGGGCGGACGGCTGCTCGCGTTCACGCCGCCGGAAGGACCGGGTATACGCAACGACACCGGCTTCGAGGCTGGGGACGAGGTGCCGATCAACTACGACCCCATGATCTCTAAACTCATAGTCCATGCCCCATCCCGGCCCGCCGCCGTGCGCCGCCTCCGCCGCGCCCTCGACGACTACGAGATCCTCGGCATGAGTACGAACCTCCCGCTCCTCCGACGTATCGCCGCAGCGCCCGCCTTCGCCTCGGGCGAGACCACGACCGGCTTCCTGGAGGAGCACAACCTCACGGGACCGCAGCCCGAGCCTCCCGCACCGCGCGAGGCCGTCTTGCTCGCCGCGGCCGCAGACCTGTCGCGCAACTCCGCGGCGGACCCCTTCGGCGCCGGACCCTGGCGGCTCCTCGGCGCGGCGGACCTTCGCTACCGCTCCGGCGGCGAGGAGCATCGCGTCGAGGCGGAGCGCGATGGCGCGGACAGGTGGCGTCTGCGCCTGGACGGCGAGGAGTCCCTCATCGAGGTACTCTCCGCCGGCGAGGGCCGCATCTCCGCCGTCCTGGACGGCGGACCGGTCGCCGCCGCGTTCGCCTTCGACGGTCGCGACGTACTCATCTCCCTAAACGGACGGACGCACCGGCTCTCGACGCCGGCTCCGCCGGCCGTAGACGCAACGGGCCACGACGGGGAGGCCGCCGCCAGCCTGACAGCCCCGATGCCCGCCACCGTGGTGAAGGTGCTCGTCGGGGAGGGAGAGGAGGTCCAGGAGGGCCAGCTCCTGCTCGTCTTAGAGGCGATGAAGATGGAGCAACCCGTGGCCGCTCCCTACGCCGGCACGGTTGTCGCCTTGCCCTTCGGCGAGGGCGACCTGGTCCCGGGAGGCGCCGTGCTCGTGGAGGTGGAGGAGAGGGCGTAGCCGGTCTGCCCGGCGGCTTTGACCGGCAAACCGTGCCATGCTAGGGTGCCCTGCGGGGAAAGGCCAGAGCGGCGCGCTGGCGCCGCGAAAGGGGGTACGGGTGATGGTCAGGCCGCCGGATACGCAGCAGCTTCGGGAGATAGCGCAACGCTTCGGGCTGCACCTCGACGAGCAGGACGCGCGGTCGTTTCTCGGCCTGATCGGGGGCACCCTCGCCTCTTACCGGAGGCTGGATCAGCTCACCGAACCGGCTCTGCCCGTGCGTTATCCGCGCTCCGGCGGGCGCCGCCCCGAGCCGGAGGAGAACCCCCTGGGCGCCTGGTACTGGAGGTGCTCCATAAAGGGGGCGGACGGCGGCCCCCTCTCCGGCAAGAGAGTCGCCATAAAGGATAACGTCTGCGTGGCGGGCATCCCGATGATGAACGGCTCCTCGACGCTCGAAGGGTACGTCCCCGAGTTCGACGCCACCATCGTCACGCGCATCCTGGACGCCGGAGGCGAGATCGCAGGCAAGGCCGTCTGCGAGCACCTGTGCTTCTCTGGCGGCAGCCACACCAGCGACACCGGGCCGGTCCTCAACCCGCACGACCACTCCCGCTCGGCGGGCGGCTCTTCGAGCGGCAGCGCGGCCCTCGTGGCCTCCGGAGAGGTCGAGATGGCCATCGGCGGAGATCAAGGCGGCTCCATCCGCATCCCCGCCTCCTGGTGCGGGATCTACGGCCTCAAACCCACCTACGGTCTCGTCCCCTACACCGGCGTCTTTCCCATAGAGCTCACGCTCGACCACACCGGCCCCATGGCCGCCACGGTCTCCGACGTGGCCCTGCTCCTCGAGGCGATAGCCG
>JBFLXF010000063.1:0-8096 GCA_040757515.1 Actinomycetota bacterium | reverse complement strand
GCGGACCCCGGGCGTCGCGCTCGCGGGTGGTGCCGCCTCCGCCCCGGCCGCCGCCGCGGGAGTCCATCCCGCCGCCGCGGCTGGTGCCGGAAGGGCCCTGGCCCCTGCTCGTACCCTGTTCCAAGATCAGACCCTCCTCTAGAACTTCAGTCCGCCGGAGCGGGCGCCGTCGGCCAGCGCCGCCACCCGGCCGTGGTACTTGTTGCCCCCGCGATCGAAGACCACCTCCGCGATGCCGGCCTCGGCGGCGCGTTGCGCCACCAGCTCGCCGACCTTGCGGGCCGCCTCCGTGCGGCTCTCGGCCTCGCCCACCTCGCGCGAATCGGCCGCGACCAGGGTGTGGCCGGCCTCGTCGTCTATGAGCTGGGCGTAGATGTGAACGTTCGAGCGGTACACCGACAGGCGCGGGCGCTCCGGCGTCCCGAACACCTTGCGCCGGACGCGCCTGCGCCGCCTCTCTCTGTGCGCCCTCTTCTCGATAACAGCCATCGAACCCTCCTACTAGCCGGCCTTGCCAACCTTGCGGCGGATCTGCTCGTCGGCGTAGCGGATGCCCTTGCCCTTGTACGGCTCAGGCGGCCTGACGCGCCGGATCTCCGCCGCCTGCTGGCCGACCTGCTGCTTGTCTATCCCGCGCACCACGATCGTCGTGGGGTTGGGGACCTCGAACTGTATCCCCTCGCGCGGCGTGACCGTGACGGGGTGCGAGTACCCTACCTGCTGGTTTATGTCCCGCCCCTGCAGCTGGGCCCTGTAGCCGACGCCCGCGATCTGGAGCGTCTTCTGGAAACCCTCGGTCACGCCAACGACGGCGTTGTAGACCAGCGAGCGCGTGAGCCCATGCATCGCCTTGTGCTCCGGTGACTCCGAGGCGCGGGCGAAGACGAGGCTACCATCCTCCTGGCGGACCTCTACGCCGCGCCCAATGGGTACGGTAAGCTCTCCCTTCGGGCCGGTAACCTTCACGCTGCGGCCCGAAAGCTCCACGCTCACGCCCTGGGGGATCTCGACCGGCGCCTTACCGATTCTCGACATAGCTGCTCGAACCTCCCTAGTACACGAAGCAGAGGACCTCGCCGCCGATGCCCTGGCGCCTGGCCTGATGGTCGGTGAGGATGCCCTGCGAGGTCGAGAGGATCGCCACCCCGAGCCCGTCGAGGACGCGCGGGATGTCCTTCTGCTTGCGGTACGTCCTGCGCCCCGGACGGCTCACGCGCCGGAGGCCGTGGATCGCCCGCTCCCCATCGGGGCCGTACTTCAGCTCGATCACGAGCTTCCTCTCGGCGCCCGAGCCCCTCTCGGAGAAGTCGTTGATGTAGCCCTCCTGCTTGAGGATGCGGGCTATCTCAGCCTTCATCTTCGAGTGGGGAATCTCCGTCCTCTCGTGCTTCGCCATCTGCGCGTTGCGCAGGCGGGTCAGCATGTCCGCTATAGGATCGTTGACGCTCATCTTCTTACCAGCTCGCCTTCGTTACGCCCGGAATCTTGCCCTGATGCGCCAGATCGCGCAGGCAGATCCTGCACAGCCCGAACTTCCTGTAGTACCCGTGCGCCCGCCCACACCGCTGACACCGGTTGTACTCCCTGGTCCGGAACTTCTGCTTCTTCTTCTGCTTTACCAGCAACGCCTTCCTGGTCATTACCTATCCCCTTAGCTCTCTCTGAACGGCATCCCGAGCAGCCGCAGCATCTCGCGCGCCTCCTCGTCGGTCTCAGCCGTCGTCACGACCGCCACGTCCATGCCGCGCGTGGCGTCTATCTCGTCGTAGCCGATCTCCGGGAAGATGAGCTGCTCCCTGAGCCCCAGAGCGTAGTTGCCCCGCCCGTCGAAGGAGTTCGGGCTCAGCCCCCGAAAGTCGCGCACGCGCGGGAGGGCGATGGAGATCAGGCGGTCGAGGAACTCCCACATCCTCTCACCGCGCAGCGTGACCCGCGCCCCGACCGGCATGCCGTCCCGGATCTTGAAGCCCGCAATGCTCTTGCGCGCCCGCCTCACCTGGGCCTTCTGGCCGGTGATCTTGGCGAGATCGGCCAACGCGCCGTCGAGCCTGCGGTTGTCCTGCGCGGCCTCGCCGACGCCCATGTTGACCACGATCTTCTCCAGCTTCGGGACGCGCATCGGGTTCTCGATCCCGAAGCGCTCCTTGAGAGCCGGGACGACCTCCTCGTTGTACCTGTCCTTCAGCCTAGCCATCTATGTCCTTCCCGCTCTTCTTTGCGACCCGGATCTTCTCCCCGGAGTCCGTGAAGCGGTAGCCGACCCGGGTGGGCTCCCCGGTGTCCGGATCCACGAGCATCACGTTCGAGACGTGTATCGGGGCCTCGAAGGTGTAGAGCCCGTCCGGGTTGTTCTGGCTCGGCCTCGCGTGGCGCGTGCGGACGTTGACGCCCTGCACCACGACGCGGTTCTCCCGCGGGAGAACCCGCTCGACCTCGCCGCGCTTGCCCTTCTCCTTGCCGGAGATCACCACCACGGTGTCCCCGCGCTTTATCTTGAGACCCACTACAGCACCTCCGGTGCGAGCGAGATGATCCTGGTGTAACCCTTCTCGCGAAGCTCGCGCGCCACGGGCCCGAAGATTCGCGTCCCGCGCGGGGCGCCGTCGTTGTTGATGATCACGCCGGCGTTCTCCCCGAAGCGGATGTAGGAGCCGTCGTCGCGGCGCGTCTCTTTCTTGGTGCGCACCACGACGGCCCGCACGACGTCGCCCTTCTTGACGGCGCCGCCGGGGGTCGCCTCTTTGACGGAGGCCACGATCACGTCCCCGACGCCCGCGGTGCGCCTCTTGCTGCCACCGAGCACGCGGATCGTCAGGAGGCTCCTCGCCCCCGAGTTGTCCGCGACCTTGAGTCGTGTCTCCTGCTGTATCACTACTCGGCCCTCGAGACTATGTTCGCCAGACGCCACCTCTTGCGCGCCGAGAGCGGCCTGGTCTCTATGATCCTGACCGTGTCCCCCTCGCGCGCCTCGTTGCGCTCGTCGTGCGCCATGAACTTCTTGGAGCGCCGGATGCGTTTCTTGTACTTCGGGTGCTGCACCAGCGCCTCGACGGAGACGGTGATGGTCTTGTCGCTCTTGTCCGAGACCACGAGCCCGACCCGCTCCTTGCGGCGATTGCGCTCGGTGTCGGTCTGCACCTGCCCCTCGTCCCGATCAAACGCCGGACCCTTCGCCGGAGCGGTCCCGAGCCCGGCCTCGACGGTCCCACCGGCTTCGCCCACATCCACGAGATCCTGGGGCGTCTCCGCCGGGGTGTCGTCGCCCGTGGGCGCCTCTGGCGTCCCGTTCTGGTTCTTCTCTTCCTCGGTCACTTGCTAACTCTCCTGCCTCTTCTGGTTCAGGACGGTCAGGAGGCGGGCGATGTTCTTCCGGACCTCCTTGAGCTGTCCCGTGTTCTCCAACTGACCGGTAGCGTGCTGGAAGCGGAGGTTGAAGAGCTCGCGCCGCGTCTGCGCGAGGCGCCGCTCCAGCTCCTCGACGTCCAGCTCGCGGACCTCTGCCGCCTTCATCTACTGAGCACCCCCTCGAACCACGAAGCGGCTCTTTATGGGAAGCTTCTGCGCGGCGAGCATCATCGCCTCGCGCGCGAGATCCTCGCCCACGCCGCTCATCTCGAACATCACGCGTCCGGGCTTGACAACTGCGACGTAGGACTCGGGGCTCCCCTTGCCGCTGCCCATGCGGGTCTCTGCGGGCTTCTTCGTAACCGGCTTGTGGGGGAAGATGTTGATCCAGACCTTCCCACCACGCCGGATCTTGCGGGTCATCGCGATACGGGCCGCCTCTATCTGGCGGTTCGTGATCCAGGCCGGCTCGAGTGCCTGCAGCCCGTACTCGCCGAACTGCACCTCGGTGCCGCCCTTGGCCCGGCCCTTCATCCTGCCCCTGTGGGGCTTCCTGTACTTGAGCTTCTTGGGTACGAGCATTCTAGACCCCGCCCTCCAGACCGTCACCGTGGACGCCATGGTTGATCCAGACCTTCACGCCGATCTGGCCCATCTGGGTGTTGGCTTCCTTGAAACCGTAGTCTATGTCGGCGTCCAGCGTATGCAGCGGCACCCGGCCCTCGCTTATGGTCTCCTGGCGGCTCATCTCGATGCCACCCAGGCGCCCGCCGCACTGTATCCTCACGCCCTCGGCACCGCTCCTCATCGCGCTGGTGAGCGCGCGCTTCATCGTGCGCCGGAAAGCCGCCCGGCCCTCGAGCTGCTCGGCGATGGACTCGGCGACGAGCTGCGCGTTGAGCTCGGGCCTGGAGACCTCGCGCACGTTGACCTGCACCTTCTTCTTCGTGAGACGCTCGAGGTCGGCCCTCAGAGCATCTACCTCCGAACCACCCTTACCGATGACGATGCCCGGACGGGCGGTGTGGATGTCCACCGCGATCTCCCCCTGCTCGGCGGCCTTGCGGATCTGGATCTCCGCAATCCCGGCACGGGAGAGCTTCTTCTGAATGTGATCCCGGATCCTGAGATCCTCGCCCAGCAGCTCCGCGAAGTCCCTGTCCGAATACCAGCTGGACTTGAAGTCCACCTTCTCGCCCTTGCGCCTGACGCCGAGCCGGAAGCCCTCCGGGTGTATCTTCTGACCCATTACTGCTCTTCCTCCTCGTCTCCGGGCGTATCTATGTCACCGCTCACGAGCACGCCTTCGGGAGCGGCGAGCTCGACGGTGATGTGGCTGGTGCGCTTGCGGATCATGGTCGCCCGCCCCATCGCCCGCGCCCGGTAGCGCTTGATGGTCGGCCCCTCGTCGACCCGGATCTCCTTCACGAAGAGCGCCTCGGGGTCGGCGTCGTGGTTGTTCTCCGCGTTTGCGGCGGCGCTTCTTATGACGTCGCCGATGATCCCCGCGGCCTTCTTGTTGGTGAACCGCAGGGTCGCGACGGCCTCCGGGTAGCTCTTGCCCCGGACCTCGTCGGCGACGAGGCGTGCCTTGCGTGGGGCGATGCGCACGTACTTGGCTACCGCCTTCACGCTATCGCCTCCTCGCCGTGCGGTCATCCTTACGATGCGTGCGGAAGGTGCGGGTGGGGGCGAACTCTCCGAGCCTGTGGCCGACCATGCTCTCTGTGCAGAAGACGGGGACGTGCTTGCGCCCGTCGTGCACTGCGATGGTGTGGCCGACGAACTCCGGGTAGATCACGCTCGCCCGGCTCCAGGTCTTGACCATCCGCCGCTCGTTGTTCTCGTTCATCTCGAGGATGCGCCGCATGAGCTTCTCCTCTACGTACGGTTCCTTCTTCGAGGAACGCGTCACCTAGCGCCTCCTTCCCTTCCTGCGCCGGCGCACGATCATGGCGTCCGAGCGCTTGTGCTTCTTCCTGGTCGGTGAGCCGAGGGTAGGCTTGCCCCACGGCGTCACCGGCGCGCGGCCTGGCGTGCTCTTGCCTTCGCCGCCGCCATGCGGGTGGTCGACCGGGTTCATCACGGTGCCGCGCACCGTCGGGCGGATACCCAGGTGCCGCTTGCGCCCGGCCTTGCCCCACCTCACGTTCTGATGAGACTGGTTGCCGACGACGCCCACGGTCGCCCGGCACTGCGCCCGCACCCGCCGGCGCTCCCCCGAGGGGAGCCTGAGCGTCACGTAGTTGCCCTCGCGAGCCGTGATCTGGGCGCTAGTCCCGGCGCTGCGCGCCATCTGCGCCCCGCGCCCCGGCTCCAGTTCGACCGCGTGCACCACGGTGCCTACGGGTATATTCGCCAGCGGCAACGCGTTACCTACCTCGACCTCGGCGTCCGGCCCGCTCATGACGATCGAGCCGACCGTCAGGTTGCGCGGGGCGAGGATGTAGCGCTTCTCGCCGTCGTGGTAGTGCAGTAGCGCTATGTTCGCCGAGCGGTTCGGGTCGTACTCTATGGCGGCGACCGTCGCCGGCACACCGTCCTTGTTACGCTTGAAGTCTATGAGCCGGTAGCGCCGCTTGTGCCCGCCGCCGATGTGGCGGGTCGTGATGCGGCCCTTGTTGTTGCGGCCGCCCGTCTTGTGCAGCTTCCTGAGCAGCGACTTCTCCGGCTCGTTCCTGGTGACCGAGTCGCGCGTGAGGACCGAGGAGTTCCTGCGGCCCGGGCTCGTCGGCCTGTAACGTCTTGCGGGCATCCTAGACCCCCTCGAACAGTTCGATCCGGTCGCCCTCGGCCAGCTTGACGACGGCCTTCTTCCAGGTGGCCGTCCGGCCCCTGGTCAGGCCCTGGCGCTTGGGCTTGCTCTTCACGTTCACCGTGTTCACCCGGGCCACCTTCACATCGAAGGCCTCCTCGACGGCGCGCTTGATCTGGTTCTTGTTCGCCCGCCGGTCCACCTGGAAGGTGTACTGCCCCTCAGTCTCGATGAGGTTGTAGCTCTTCTCGGAGATGACCGGGCGGATGATCACCTGGTGCGGGTCCATCTCTACGCCTCCTCCCGGTTGCTGCGGGCGAGCCGCTCGTAGGCGCCCCGCGAGAACGCCACCTCGCGCGCCCGCAAGAGCTCGTAGACCCCGTACTCCCGGGGTCCCACGACGGTGACCTCGGGCAGGTTCCTGAACGAGAGAGCCGCGTCACGGTCATCCTCGGTGAGAACCAGGAGCACCGGCCCCTCGACCCCCATCTGCTCGAGCAGCTCCTTCGCCCTCTTGGTGGAGGGCTTATCGAAGGAGAGGGAGTCGAGCACGTACAGCTCGCCGCTCTTGGCCTTGGCCGAGAGCGCCCCGTCGAAGGCCGCGCGGGCCTCCTTGCGGTTTATGCGCTTGCCGTGGCGGGCGGGTTTCGGCTTCGGGCCGCCCCAGGTGCCTCCGCCGTAGCGGATCGGGGACTTTATGTCGCCCGCGCGGGCGCGCCCCGTTCCCTTCTGGCGGTAGAGCTTCGCGCCCGAGCCTGCTACCTCGCTGCGGCCCTTCGTCGAAGCGGTGTAGCGCCTCCGGGCGTCGAGCTCGGCGACCACGGCGCGGTGTATGACGTGCTCCTTCGGCTCCGTCGTAAAGCGCGGCCCCTCCAGGTTCACCTGGGACTTCCGGCCGCTGCGGGCGTCGAACACCTGTGCCTGGGCCATCCTACTCACCCGCCTTCCGGATCTTTACGAGCGCGTTCTTGCCGCCGGGCACGCCGCCACGCACCCAGATCTCGTTCCGTTCAGCATCTACCGCGACGACCTCCAGGTTCCTCACCGTAGCGGTCTTGTTGCCCATCTGGCCGGGCATCCGCTGGCCCTTGAAGATCCTGGATGGGTCCGCCGAGGCGCCGACCGAGCCCGGCTGGCGGATGTTGTGCGAGCCGTGCGAGACCGGACCGCGCCCGAAGCCGTGGCGCTTGACGGTGCCCTGGAAGCCGCGCCCCTTGGAGGTGGCGGTGACGTGCACCCTGTCTCCGACCTCGAAGGCGTCCACGCCTATCGTCTCGCCGACCTCGCCCGTCGTACCGCGCAGCTCCCTCAGATGCCGCCGGGGCGGGGTCTCCAGCTTCTCGAAGAGACCCGCGTGCGGGCGGTTCACCTTGCGGGTGGGCACGGTCCCGAAGCCGACCTGAACGGCATCGTAGCCGTCTTCCTCGGCGGTGCGCACGGCCGTGATCAGGTTCGGCTCCACCTCGATGACGGTAGCGCCCACCAGCGTCCCGTCGTCCAGGAACGCCTGCGTCATGTGCCTTTTTCGTCCGAATACTGCCGTTGCCATAGCTCTTAAGTCGCCTTGATCTCGATATTCACCCCGGCCGGCAGGTCGAGACGTTGCAGAGAGTCCACGGTGCGCGGCGTCGGCTGCTGGATGTCTATGAGCCGCTTGTGCGTGTGCATCTGGAAGTGCTCGCGCGAGTCCTTGTCCTTGAACGGACCCCGGATAACCGTGTAGCGGCTCCGCTTCGTCGGCAGCGGAACGGGGCCAAAGACAAAGGCCCCGGTCCGCTCCGCCGTCTCGACGATGCTCTTGGCCGTCTTGTCTATGACCTCGTGGTCATAGGCCTTGAGCTTGATCCTTATCTTCGATACGGCCACGTCTCACCTACTCCAGGATCTCGGTGACGACGCCGGCACCAACGGTCCTGCCGCCCTCCCTTATGGCGAAGTTCAAACCCTCGTCCATAGCTATCGGAGAGATCAACTCCACCTCCATCACCGTGTTGTC
>JBFLXF010000062.1:668-8158 GCA_040757515.1 Actinomycetota bacterium | reverse complement strand
TGGCCGTTGAAGACCATGTCGCCGTAGGGGAGCAGGTTCTCGCGCCCCTCTTTCGGAACCCCCACCTCGTCGGCGAACGCCTCCACGGGAAAGACGCGGGCGAGCTCCTCCATAGCGTCGAAGCCGGCTGCCCCGACGAGCCGTTCCACGAGGGTCTCCGCCCTGGCCTCGAACTTCTCGCGCAGGATCTTGACCGCCCGAGGCGAGAGGATGCGCTCGATGATCCGACGCACGACGGTGTGGTCGGGGGGATCTGCCTCCAGCAAGAGGCTCGGCGGGCGCCAGGCGTCCACGCGGAGGTCTATGAGCCCCACGCCCGCCCCGGACATGAAGGTCTGCCAGTCGGTGAGTATCTCGCGGACGTGCTCGTAGCGCCCCGTTGCCCAGACGTCATATCGCTCCAGCCAGACCACGGGCCCCGCCTCGCGCAGCTCCTCGTGCAGCGGGTACGGGTCGGTCAGGTGCTCCGTCGAGTACGGGTCTTTGTCTGTGGTGGGTACGCCAGAAGCGACCATATCGTCTACTCCTCGATCATCGCTCGTCTTTTATTCGGTCGAAGGTCGGGCGGCGGCGCCTCCGGCGAGGAGCTTGCGCTCCTTGTTCTCTATTTCTCCCAGGTCTTTCCGGTACGTCTCGGTGACGAGGTAGATCGAGACGAAGCTGATAAGGCACAGGACGATCATATAGACGGATATGGAGGTGGAGGAGTTCGTCGCTGCGAACAGGGCGGTGGCCACGATGGGCGTTAGCGCCCCACCGATGATCGAGCCCACCTGGTAACCCGCTGAGGCCCCCGTGTAGCGGACGCGCGTACCGAACATCTCCGCGAAGAGGGCGGCCATAGGACCGTACATCAAGCTCGCGATGATCATCATCACCACCATGGCGACCGCGATCAACGCCAGCGATCCCGTATCTATAAGCCAGAAGAAGGGCAAGGCCCAGATCGCCCCCAGTATCGTGCCGCTCATGAAGACCTTCCTCCGCCCGACCCGGTCGGAGAGCGCCGCCAGGCCCACCACTGCGAACAACTCGATAACCGCGGTGAGTACGACTATCGTCAGGATGGTGCTGTTGGCCAATCCCAAAACCTGCGTCCCGTAGGACAGCATGTATACCTGGACCAGATAACCCATCGCTATGGTTGTGATGCAGGCCCCTCCGGCCAGGACCACCTCTCTGGGGTAGGTGCGGAACACGTCCACAATGGGCATGCGGGCCACGCTCTGCGTCTCCCTCACCCGGCGGAAGATCGGGCTCTCCTCAATCCTGAGCCGGATGTACAACCCTATCGCGATGAGCACTATGCTCAGGAGAAACGGTACGCGCCAACCCCAGGCCGCGAACTGCTCCTGGGAGATCACCGCCGCGACGCCAAGGAACGCCGCGTTCGCGAGCAGTATCCCCGCTGCCTTGCCGAGCTGCGGGAAGCTGCCGTAGAACCCGCGTCTGTCTCTGGGAGAGTGCTCGATGGTCATGAGGACTGCCCCGCCCCACTCGCCACCGACCGCGAACCCCTGTATGAACCGCAGGGCGACGAGCAGGATCGGCGCCGCGACGCCTATGGAGGCGTAGGTAGGCAGTAGGCCGATGGCCATGGTGGCGATACCCATCACCAGGAGCGAGACGACCAGCATGACCTTGCGGCCTATGCGATCTCCCAGATGCCCGAAGACTATCCCGCCCACCGGCCTTGCGAAGAAGCCCACCGCGAAGGTGCTGAACGCCGCCAGCGTGCCGGCCAGCGGATTGAACTCGGGGAAGAAGAGCGTCCCGAAGACCAGCGCCGCGGCCGTGCCGTAGATGAAGTAGTCGTACCACTCGATCGTGGTACCTATGGCGCTCGCCAGGGCTACCTTACGGACCGATGTAGGTATGCGTACGTCCTCTCCACCGAGTTCCTCCACCAGGTTGTGTTGCCCTTGTTCTCGACTATTCATTGGTCACTACGCCCTTCTCGTATAACACGCGTCGTACGCTGCACCGTGCCGGATCACTTGCTCGCACAGGGTTATCCGTCCTCGCCTGCCAGCAGGATGAGCTCCGAGAGGGACCTGGTCTCTACGTTTTCCTCATCTGGTCCGTAAGGGTTCTTCAAGAGCAAGGAGAACGTCTCGGTATCCTGCCAGGTGAGGCTCTCCAACTCCAAAGGGTCGAGCCTGATCGAGTAGCCAAGCCTGGGGGATGAGATCTCCAGGCGCTCTCCGTTTCGGGTGTGTACCTTGCGTACCTCGACTGCGGTGAACTCGTTTCCGACGGAGATCGGTCCGTCGGTGTATCTGTCGGCCATACCTCTCTCCTCTCAGAAGAAGAACGAGATGTTCATGGTCGGCATGGTGGCGCTGTCGAGGATCACGACGCGTTTGGCGAGCTTCCAGTCTCTGTTTACTTGCCGCAACACGTCGCGCCGCTCGGCCGAGAGCACCGTGTGCCTGGGATCGTCCCACCGGCTGCGGAAGAGCAGGAGGTTGGATCGCACCTCACTCTCTTTGCCAGCGGAGGTCTCGCGCACCTCCTTTACCCGGATGTTGGTGATGAAGTGGCGCAGACGGGAGGGCGGGTCCTCGGCCCAGGCAAAACCGGTCTCTACCCGGTCCACTCGCATCTCCAGGGAATCCCGGTCTTCATCGAGATGGAACATGTTCTCGACAACACCGCTCACCCCACCTTCGAGGATGCGCTCCTTGGTAACCCGGATGGGAACCTGGTAGCGCACGTCTTCGGTGAGCAGGTCCATCCACTCCCGGTAGCGCCCGTCGTCGAGCAGCTCGGCTTCCCTGTAGAGGAAGTCGGTTATCTCGGGCAGGATTCCGTTTTCGTCCGCCATCTCGCTCCCCTCAGCTCCGCATCATCTCGAGCCAGCGCGAGTAGAAGCTGCGCAGGTTCACGTCGGTGAAGTTGATCGGGTACGCTACCCCCGGGCCCGGCCAGTCGGGATCCGGCTCCTGGTGAGTGCCCATCTGGTAGTTGAGCCTGTGCTTGCGGCCCATGTACGTGCCGGCCCCCTTGGTGATGAGGCTCCAGATCTCGGCGTCGTCTTGCTCGAAGGTCCCCGAGATGCCGAACGAGCGCAAATAAGACCAGGAAGAGAGCTTCTTGAACTCCTCCGGGGCGTCCTTCTCCACCAGGAACCAGGAGAAGATCTCGATCCTCCCCGGCCCGATCGGGTTCCAGACCCGGAAGGTGAGCATCGGAACCGCCCCCTGGTATTTGTGGTGCGGGCTACGGATGGGGTTGTGGATCGAGAGATTGGGGAAGACGGTGACGAGCATGATCCTGGTCTCCCGCGCCACGTCGAACTGCTCTTTGGTCGGATAAGACGTTCTGGCTCGCTCTAGCATCTCCTCTGGGTATCCCCAGAACGGTGGTAGCTTGGCCCCGGGCGGCGCCCCGATGACCATGGAGCCGTGCCCCTTGCCGGGGATGTGGATCTGCTCCCCGTACATGGCGTACCGGGCGTCCCGTGGTGCCACCCCGAGCTCTACCATGGACCTGTGGGTCATCAGCGTGTGGTACGAGTCGCCGACGAAGTTCTCCGACGCGAGCTTCCAGTTGACGTCCACGACCCAGCGCTGGGGAGCCCCGACGACCTCCAGCCCCTCCGGGCTGCGGCGGGTGATGAGGTCCAGATACCAGCGGATGTCCCCGAGCCACTCTTCGAGCGGGGGCGCCTCCGGGTCCATGGTGCCGAAGATCATGCCGTTGTACTCCTCAACCCGGATCTGCTCCAGCCCTAGCCGGCTCTTGTCCAGCCGGTCCCCGTAGGCCGCCTTCTGCGACGGAACGCCGGTGAGCGTCCCGTCGTTGCGGTAGGTCCACCCGTGATACGGGCAGCGGAAGTGCGAAGCGTTGCCCATCTCCGAGCGGCAGACCTGCATGCCGCGGTGCCGGCAGACGTTGAGCAGTGCCCTAACTCGCCGCTCCTCGTCCCGCACCACGATGAACGGGTTGTCCACGACGTAGCGCAGGACGTAGTCACCAGGGTTCGGGATCTCCGACTCGTGCGCCAGATAGACCCAAGATGTGGCGAAGACCCGCTCCTGCTCCAGCTCGAAGATCTCCGGGTCGTTGAAGATCGCCGCAGGGATCTCCCCCTCCGGCAACGACTCTTCCATCTCCTCCAGGATGGGATGCATCTGATCCTTGAGTTCCTTGTGCACTCGACTACTCCTCTCCGCATCTACCCGACACATTCCCGTTCAGCGACGAAAATGCGTCTGTGCGCCAGGCGAAATCCCACTTTCCTCCATTATTGCTATTTTGGATGCTAGTGCGGTGCGGCGCAAATACTAAACATATCGCATTCTATACGGCTAGCGTATAGTACTGGCATACGAGTGATGGCAGCAGTACCGGCGGCCGCCTTGTTCCGGTGTCAGGCGAGGGTTGATGTGTCTGCGTCTAGCCGACGAACCGCGTCAGGCTCCGGTCGTTTTGGCAGCAGATGTCGTCCACGACCCCCAGAAAGGAGTGTACGACCGGCGAGCCTTCGTCGCGGCGCCAGACGACGCCCATCTCCACGGTGGGCGAGGGACCGCGTATCGGCTTATAGACGACGCCGGTCCGGTGCAAGTTGCGTAGCGAGGCGGGCACGAGTGCGACGCCCATGCCACCGGCGACGAGTCCCACGATGGTCTGCATAAGCCAGACCTCTTTCTGCACCGCCTCGGGCTCGAAGCCGGCCGCGTGGCATGCTTCGAGGACTTTGGCGTGTAGCCCGGGCATTCGCCAGCGGGCGGGCAGGATGAACGGCTCCCTGGAGAGGCCGCTCAGATCGACCGCCTCTCCGGCGGCCAACGCGTGAGACTCGGGCAGGGCTACGACCAGCGGTTCGCGGGAGACGGGTTTGATCTCGAGGATTCTATCCTCGAACGGCAGATAGAAGAAGCTTATGTCTATCCTACCCTCGTGCAGGCCCGCCACCAGCCAGTCCGGGTTCATCTCCTGCAAGTAGAGCTGCACGTCCGGGTAGCGCTGCCGGTACTCGCCGAGCACGGGCGGCAGCACGCTGTTGGACGCCGAGGGGACGAACCCCAGAGTGAGCCGACCTACCTCCCCACTCCCCACCCGGCGCACCATCTCGGCGGTCTGGTCGGCCTGCACCAGCAGCCGCCTCGCCTCGCCAAGTAGCACCTCGCCCGCCGCCGTCAGGCGCGCCCCGCGGCTCGAACGCTCGAAGAGCCTCACCCCGAGCGCCTTCTCCAGACGCTTGATCTGGTCCGAGAGCGGGGGCTGGGCCATGTGCAGCCTCTCGGCGGCCCGGCTGAAGTTCTGCTCCTCGGCTACCACCACGAAGTAGCGCAGACGCCTCAGCTCTATCGGCGACCCGTAGACCATACTCTTATCATACCAGGAACATATCTCCGGATCGCCAAACTGGTATTGGACATATCGGATTCGGGAAGAGGATAATACGGTAGTAGCAAGGCTGGGGCGAAGAGAGGAGAGACGCATGGCTCAGCAGGCCAGAGACGCCATCGCCGCGCAGGGGCGCGACGGCGCTCACCCGCCTTATCTCTATCCGGACTACGTGGCGACGCGTTTAAGGGCGCCGAAGAAGCCCCTGATCATTCTTCCCAAGACCCTCTCGGACACCACGGGCCCGGCCTTCGGGCGCGACCCGATAGGCGAGCTGGACAACGATCTCACGCGCCAGCACCCGGGCGAGCCGTTGGGGGAGAGGATCATCGTTCATGGGCGCGTGCTCGACGGCGATGGGCGTCCGGTCAGGAACAGCCTGGTGGAGATTTGGCAGGCCAACGCCGCCGGGCGCTACACTCACGCCGGAGACCGGCATCCTGCGCCCCTGGACCCCAACTTCTCCGGCGCGGGCAGGACCCTCACCGACGACGACGGCTACTACAGGTTCGTCACGATAAAGCCTGGGGCGTACCCTTGGAAGAACCATGATAACGCCTGGCGCCCGGCGCACATACACTTTTCCTTGTTTGGGGAGGCGTTCAGGAGCCGGCTCATAACACAGATGTACTTCCCCGGAGACCCGCTCTTCTACCAGGACCCGATCTTCCAGTCCGTGCGCGACGAGAAGGCCAGGGAGCGCATGATCTCTTCTTTCGATCTGGAGGCGACCGTGCCGGAGTGGGCTCTGGGCTACCGCTTCGACATTGTCCTCGAAGGCCGCAATGCCACCCCGATGGAGAACCGCAAGTGAGTCCTGAGCTTACCCCTTCCCAGACGATAGGCCCTTTCTTTCACTTCGGGCTCCTCGATGAGGACCGCTCCGAACTGGTCCCGCCGGACCATCCGCATGCCATAAGAATCGAAGGCACCATCTACGATGGGGCCGGCGAGCCCGTCACCGACGCGATGGTCGAGATCTGGCAGGCCAACCGCGCGGGCCGCTACAACGATCCCACCGACACCCGCGAGGATCTCCCCCTGGATCCCGAAGTCTTCTCCGGCTTCGGGAGGTCAGGCACCACGGACGGCGGCACCTTCTCCTTCGTCACGGTGAAGCCCGGCCCCGTCCCCACCCCGGACGGGCGGATGCAGGCACCGCACATCATGGTCTCGGTCTTCGCCCGCGGCCTCTTAAAGCGCGTCGTGACCCGCATCTACTTTCCCGATGAGCAGGAGGCCAACGCCGGCGACCCCGTTCTCGCCTCCATCGAGGACTCGAGTCTACGGGAGACGCTCATCGCCCGCGATCAGGGAGGGACACTGCGCTTCGATATCCGCCTGCAGGGCGAGGACCAGACCGCGTTCTTTGAGCTCGCGGACTAGCGGAGACGGCGTGTACGGCGAGCTCTTCGGCCCCATCTTCGTCCCGAAGAGGTTCCGAGAGGCGCTCGGTGACCGTGCCTGGCTGCAGGCGATGCTCGACGCCGAGGCCGCGCTCGCCGTCGGCGAGGCGCGCGCCGGCCTGATTTCCGCCGGGGCTGCAAAGGCGATCTCCTCCCGCTGCGACGCGGATCGCTTCGATCCTGCCGAGATCGGACACCGCGCCCGCGACTACGGCAACCCCGTCCCGCCGCTCGTGAAGGCGCTGACCGCGGCGGTCGCGGAGGTCTCCGGGGATGCTGCCCGGCACGTCCACCGGGGCGCGACGAGCCAGGACATCACGGACACCGCCGCAATGCTTCTTACGAGGCGTGTCCTCGACCTCATCCTCGAAGAGCTCGACGGCGTGGCCGCCGCCTGCGCCAGGCTCGCCGAAGAGCACCGCGGCACCCTCATGGCCGCCCGCACCCTCATGCAGCAGGCGCTCCCCACCACCTTCGGTCTCAAGGCCGCCGGCTGGCTCGTCTCGGTTGTAGAGGCCGGGGAGAGGCTGCGCGATGTTCGAGGCTCGGCGCTCGCTGCTCAGCTCGGAGGCGCCGCCGGGACGCTCGCCTCGCTGGGCGGCTCCGGCGTGCGGGTCCTCGCTGAGTTCGCGCGGGAGCTGGGGCTCGCCGAGCCCGCAGTGCCGTGGCATACGGACCGGACGAGGATCTCAGAGGTCGCGGGCGCCCTCTCGCTCGTGGCGGGCG
>JBFLXF010000062.1:0-658 GCA_040757515.1 Actinomycetota bacterium | reverse complement strand
CATGGCTCAGACGGAGGTCGGGGAGGTCGCGGAACCCGCAGGCGGCGGGCGCGGCGGCTCCTCGACCCTGCCGCACAAGCGCAACCCCGTCCTCTCCGTCACCGCCGCCGCGAGCGTCCGGCGGGTGCAAGACCTGGGGCGCACGCTCCAGGCGGCGTTGCTCCAGGAGCACGAGCGAGCCGCAGGTGCCTGGCACTCCGAGTGGGGGGCGCTCTCCGATGCTCTCGCGCTCACGGGCGGGGCCGCGGCCGCAGTCCGGGAGGCGACGGAGGGGCTGGAGGTTTATCCCGAGAGGATGCGCGAGAATCTGGAACGGACGGGCGGCCTGCTCCTCGCCGAGCGCGTGACGACGGTGGCCGCAGAGCGTCTCGGGCGGCTCGAGGCCCACGAGATCGTTCGGGCCGCCTCCCGGCGCGCGGTCGAGCGCGGCGGCTCGCTGCGCGAAGAGCTTCTGGCCGAGCCGGGGCTAAAGGAGGTCCTCTCCGAGAGAGAGATAGACGCCGCGCTCGATCCGGCGAGCTACCTGGGGTCGGCGCGGGAGTTCGTAGACCGGGCGCTCGCCCTCTACCGTAAGGAGGTGCCGGTATGACCGGGACCGCGGAGCTCTACCACATGCTCGAAGGCCCGGAGGGTGGGCCGGTCCTGGCGCTCTCCACCT
>JBFLXF010000061.1:1777-8187 GCA_040757515.1 Actinomycetota bacterium | reverse complement strand
GATGGCCGAGGTCACCGAGAGGGTGGAGTTCGGGGCGCTCGTTACCTGCAACTCCTACCGCAACCCGAACCTGCTCGCGGACATGGCCCGCACGGTGGATCACATCTCCGGCGGCAGGCTCATCCTCGGCATCGGGAGCGGCTGGTTCCAGAAGGACTACGAGGAGTACGGCTATGAGTTCGGCACGGCGGGCGGCAGGCTGAGGGATCTCGACGCGGCGATGCCCGTGATCGAGGGGCGCCTGAAGAGGCTCAACCCGCCGCCCACGCGACGCATCCCCATCCTCATCGGCGGCGGGGGCGAGAGGGTGACGCTGCGCATCGTCGCCGAGCACGCGCATATCTGGAACGGGATCGGGGACGTCGAGAAGGTGCGGCGCAAGAGCGCCATCCTCGACGAGTGGTGCAGGAAGGTCGGCCGCGACCCCAAGGAGATAGAGAGGTCTGTCCTCATCAACGACCCGGCTCACATCGAGCATGCCGACCGCTACGTCGAAGCCGGCTTTACGCACCTGATCTTCGGCTCCTCCGGCCCAAACTACGACCTGGGGCCCCTCAGGGAGCTCGTCGCCTGGCGCGACGACTACCGCAGACGCCACCCGGAGGGCTAGAGCCCGCCGGGCGAGGAGCGGCGCTCCCGCGAGAGCTGCTTCCGGAGGGACCGCCGGAGCGCCGATGGTGTCGGGAAGGGCAGGGTGCTGACCATCAGGGCGCCTAGCGCGACGGTGACCGCGAGGGCGAGCCACGCCGGAGGTCCGACGGCGGCTATCAGGGCGGCCAGCAGCCCCGCGGGGGGTATCGGGAGGCCGACGAAGCGGTCCTCGCCCTTGACCAGCGGGAACCGGGCGAGCCGGAACGCCCCGCAGAGGAGGAAGAGCAGGCAGGCGGCGATGCCGACCGGTATCGCATGCAGAGTGGAGAGGTAGAGGGCGAAGGCGGGGGCGGCGCCGAAGGAGAGCAGGTCGGCGAGGGAGTCCAGGTTGGTGCCGAAGACCTCGTCCTCTGCCGATGGCTCCGGCTCCCTTCGGGAGAAGGCCCCGTCGAGCAGGTCGAAGCCGGCGGCCAGCGCCACGAGGACGGCGGCGCGGCGGAAGTCGCCCTGCGCGGCGAGCAGGAGCGCGGAGAAACCGGCGATCAGGTTCCCGCACGTGGCGAGGTTGGGCAGCAGGCGGTACACCACGTTACGCCCCGTAGCGCGCCAGCGGCGTGAGGCCCGCGCGGACCTTCTGGCCGGGATGCACGAGCGCCTCCACGCTCCCCGCGGGCAGGAGTACGTCCGCGCGGGAGCCGAGGTGGATCAGGGCTATCCTCTCCCCGGCCCCCACGGCGTCGCCCTCCCGGACCCAGACGGAGATCCTGCGCGCCACCATCCCGGCCCGCAGCACCGTCACGACCGGACCTTTCTCACCCTCGATCTCCAGCCGGACCCTGCGGTTGCCCTCCGCGCCCGAAAAGAGCGCCGGGGCGTAGCCGCCTCCTATCTCCTCGATCCGCTCGACCACGCCCGCGACCGGGCTCCGGTTGACGTGCACGTCGTGCAGCGAGAGGAAGGTGACGACTCGCACCGCCCTACCGCCAGGAAACGACGTCTCCTCGACCTCCTCGACCGCCGTCACGACCCCGTCGGCGACCGCGTACACCTCGTCGGGCCGCCGCTCCCTCTCGCGCTCCGGGTCCCGGAAGAAGGCGAGCAACGCCCCGGCCAGCGCCACGAAGCCCCATCCGGCGCGCCGCCCGAGCAGCAGCAGCGCCACCCCGCAGGCGAGCGGCGTCAGCACGTAGGGCCGGGCCGTCTCCCAGACGCGCCGGGTCACGGCGACTCCTTGCGCGGTCCCGTGCAGGCGAACAGGAACGCGGGCGGGAGGTTGAGGGGCGAGAGCCGACGCCTCACGTCCCGGAAGCGCCGCTCCAACGCCGGGCGGACGAGGTTGGAGTACTGGAGCACGAGCATGGTCCCCTCTGGTGAGAGCGCCCGCACCGCGGCGTCCAGGATGCCCTCGCGCACGCCCGCAGGCAGCGTCGTGAAGGGCACGCTGGAGACGATGACGCCCGCCCTCTCGCCGCCCGCGTGATCCCGGAGGTACTCCTCGACGCGCTCGGCGGAGTCGTGCACGACGCGCAGCCTCGGATCCGGCAGCCCCTCGGCAAGGGCCCGTGCCAGATCTCCGTCCTGCTCGAAGGCGAGTAGCCGCCCCTCCGGTCCCATCCGGTCCAGGATGCCGCGCGTGTAGACGCCGGTCCCGGCCCCGAACTCGACCGCGATACGCACGGAGCGCAGATCCGCCATCTCCAGCAGGCCGGCCACCGCCCGCCGCGAGGTCGGCCACACGGCCCCGACCTCCCGCGGGCGCGCCAGCATCGAGCGCGCGAAAAGCGCCCGGCTCCGCAGGCTCCGTCTCAGCTCCGTAAACGACCGGTCCGTCTCGCCTCCCTCTCTCATGTGGCACAGACTCTAGCTTTTGTAACTCATCGGATCAAGCGTACACGTGTGAGCCTTCGCAGAGTGAGGAAGCCTTCCTGCGTAGAATCCCGGTGATGCGAGCCTTCGGGAAGAAGCGGACAGAGGTGCCGGACATCGTGGAGCGTGCCGTGGTCGTGGGGGCTGGGATCGGGGGTCTGCTTGCCGGGCGGGTGCTCGCCGAGAGCTTCGGCGAGGTGTTCCTCGTGGAGCGTGACGTGTTGCCGGAGGGGCCGGACGCGCGCAAGGGCGTGCCCCAGGGGCGTCACCTGCACAGCCTCGCCACGCGCGGGTCGCGGATACTGGAGGAGCTCTTCCCGGGGTTCGACGCGGAGCTCGCCGCCGCTGGGTGCCCGCTGCTGGACCAGGCCGCCGACGCCGTCACGGAGTTGCCCGCCGGGCGGCTGCCGAGGTTCCGGTCCGGGATCACGATGCGCGCCGCGAGCCGGGGTCTCATCGAGGAGCGCATCCGGCGTAGGCTCGAACGGCTCCCGAACGTGCGCTTTATCGAGGGGCGCGAGGTCATCGGACTGCTCGCTGGTGAGGAGGGCAGGGTAGCGGGCGTCCGGGCGCGGTTGCGGGGCGCGGGGGATCACGAGGAGATAGGTGCCGGCCTGGTGGTAGACGCGAGCGGCCAGGGATCGCGCGCTCCGCGGTGGCTGGAGGAGATCGGTTACGAGGCCCCGCGCGAGACGGTGGTGGACGCTCGCCTGGGGTACGCGACCCGCTGGTACCGGGTACCGGAGGGGTTCTCCGGGGACTGGAAGGGGCTCGCCGTCGTGCCCGGCTGGCCGGAGGGGTCGAGGGGCGGGACGCTGCGCGAGGTCGAGGGCGGGCTGTGGACGGCGGTCCTGATCGGGCTCGGCGGCGACTACCCGCCCACCGACGAGGCGGGCTTCCTGGAGTTCGCCCGCAGCCTG
The DNA here is from genome assembly GCA_040757515.1 of Actinomycetota bacterium. Lineage (GTDB taxonomy): Bacteria > Actinomycetota > Rubrobacteria > Rubrobacterales > Rubrobacteraceae > JBFLXF01. The sequence goes on along the minus strand of JBFLXF010000061.1, from coordinate 4,810 downwards.
CCGAGCCCCGCGATCCACGACGCCATAAGCCGTGCGGAGCCTGTCTCGCCCGTCTACGGCTACCGGCGCACGGCCAACCGCCGCCGCCACTACGAGGAGGCCCGAATCCCGGAGAACTTCCTCGCCCTCGGAGACTCGGCCTGCTACCTGAACCCCTCCTACGGCCAGGGCATGAGTGCCGCCGCCCTCTCCGCGCTCGCGCTGCGGGAGTGCCTCGATGGGCGCGGTGTGAGAGGGCTCGCCCGCAGGTTCCACCGGCGCCAGAGGCGGGCCGTCGCCCCATGCTGGACGGCCTCTGCGGGCAGCGACGCCCAGTGGTCCGCGCGGAGCCCGGAGGGGCTCTCCCTTCCGCGCCGGGCCCTGCACCACCTCTCAGGGGGCGTGATGCGGCTCGCCGTCGAGAGGGAGGACGTCGCGGCGAGGCTGCTCGCGGTGAAGAACCTCCTCGAGCCGCCCTCGTCGCTAGCGCGGCCCGGCGTGCTGTTGCCCGCCCTCCGGCGCGTCCTCGCGTGGCGTGCGCCCGTGGGGAGAGCGAGGAGTACGGAGCCCGCCGGGGCGTCTCAGGGGATCGAGTAGAGCCAGTCGCGGGTGCCGTAGGTCTCGCGCACGAGGCGCTCGGCCTCGGCCATCTCCTCCGGCGAGACGCGGCCCTCGGTGAGGCCGCCGGCCCTGCTCGCGAATACCTCGATCATGCGCTCGACGATCTCCTCGCGCGGCAGGCGCGTCTGGCGGCGCAGGGGGCCGACTCGCTTCTCGGCGCTCCGTATGGCCTTGTCCGAGAGCTTCTCCTGACCTACGCGCAGGACGCGCAGCATCTTCGCGGCATCCATCTCGTAGGAGAGCGTCGTGTGGTGCAGGACCGCGCCGTGGCGCCTCGCCTGGGCCGCGCCCCCGATCTTGCCCGCTGAGGAGGAGATGTCGTTTATCGGCTCGTGGCGAGCCTCGACGCCCAAAGATAGCAGCGCCTCCACCACCCAGGAGTCGAGGAAGGTGTAGGACTCGACGGTGCTCATCCCGGAGACGAGCTCGAGCGGGGCGTAGATCGAGTACGTGATGATGTTCTCCGGCTCGACGAACATCGCCCCGCCGCCGGTGGTGCGCCGGATGACCTCGACTCCCATCTTTCGCGCGGTCTCCTCGTCCACCTCGTTACGCACAGACTGGAAACGCCCGATGACGACCTCCGGCCTGTAGCGGCCCCAGAACCGGAGCGTCGGTAGGCGCTCGCCCGCGCCGACGCGGCGGGCGAGCACCTCGTCGAGCGCCACGTTCACCGGCGGCTCGACGGGCTCGCCCCGGATCAGGCGCCAGGAGTAGCGGCTCCAGCGCTCGTTCACGCGAGCCCCTTGCCGACCGCCCGGGCGACCGCCTCCGGCGAGAACCCGACCATCTCGACCCCCGGGCCGAGCGCCTCCCGCACCCGCGCGGCGAGCGCTTCATCGCCTGCGTCCGCCGGGGCGCCCTCCAGCGCCGCCGCTATCTCGCCGAGCGCCTCCGGCGGCTCCAGGAAGAAGTCCCCGCTCACCGTCACGTCGGCCAGCCTGCCGTTTCGCACCTCGAAGTCCACGGCGACGAGCTTGCCGCCGGCGGTCTTGTGCTCGCCGCGCAAGGCTAGCTTATGGCGCGTTCGAGGTCGGCGATGAGGTCCTCCCGGTCCTCTATGCCGACCGAGAGCCGCAGGAGCCCGTCGGTGACGCCTCGCGCCTCCCGCCGCTCGCGCGGTATGGCGGCGTGGGTCATGCTCGCCGGGTGAGTTATGAGGGACTCCACCCCGCCGAGCGACTCGGCGAAGGAGAAGATCCTGGTCCTCTGCACTGCGGCGTGGGCCGCCTCGGCGCCGCCCTCGAGGGTGAAGGAGACCATCCCGGAGAAGCCGCTCATCTGCCGTTTGGCGAGCTCGTGCTGCGGGTGGCTCGGCAGACCGGGGTAGTTGACGGTCTCCACCCGCGGGTGGTCTCGGAGGAACTCGGCGACCGCCAGGGCGTTCTCCTCGTGCTGGCGCATGCGTACGGCGAGGGTCTTGAGGCCGCGCAGCGTGAGCCAGGCGTCGAAGGGGCCGGGCACCCCGCCGGCGGCGTTCTGGTAGAAGGCTATCCTCTCGCGGAGCTCCTCGCTGGAGGTAACGACCGCGCCCCCGACCACGTCGGAGTGGCCGCCCATGTACTTCGTCGTGGAGTGGACGACGACGTCCGCCCCGAGCTCCAGCGGCCTCTGGAAGTACGGCGAGGCGAAGGTGTTGTCCACCGCGACGACGGCGCCCCGCTCGTGCGCCATCTCCGAGAGGGCGCGGATGTCAGAGAGGGTGAGCAGGGGGTTGGTGGGCGTCTCGATCCAGAGCAGCCTCGTCTCGGGTCTTAGGGCCTCCTCGACCGAGGCCGGATCGGTGGTGTCCACGAAGTCGAAGTCGAGCCCGTTGCCCTCCCTCAGCACCCTCTCGAAGAGGCGGTAGGTGCCGCCGTAGAGGTCGTCGCCGGCGACGACGTGGTCGCCGGGGGAGAGCAGGCTCATCACCGCCGCCGTCGCCGCGAGCCCGGAGGCGAAGGCGAGGCCGAAGCGTCCCCCTTCGAGGGAGGCGATGCATTCTTCGAGGGCGGTGCGGGTGGGGTTGCCGGTGCGGCTGTACTCGTAGCCCTTGTGTCTGCCCGGGGCCTCCTGGGTGTAGGTGGAGGTCTGGTAGATCGGGACTATCGTCGCGCCGGTGGCCGGGTCGGGGTCCTGGCCTGCGTGGATGGCGCGCGTTGCGAACCTCATCTATCCCTCCTCGAAGACGCGGTACGGCTTTTCGAGGTCCTCCTTTGAGACGCCGCCCTTCTCGACGAGCCACTCGTCGTCGAAGATCTTGGAGACGTAGTTGCGCCCGGTGTCCGGCAGCAGCACGACGACGACGGCATCTTCGGGCAAGTCTTTGGCCGCCCGCACCGCCGCCACCACCGCCATCCCGCACGAGCCCCCGACGAAGAGCCCCTCCTCGGCCATGAGGCGGCGGGTCATCAGGAAAGACTCGCGGTCGTCCACCTGGTCGACCGCGGCCAC
>JBFLXF010000061.1:0-1767 GCA_040757515.1 Actinomycetota bacterium | reverse complement strand
TCGGGGGCCCCCCCCCCTGCCCCCCCGCGTCCACGACCTTTGGGTCGTAGTTGCCGGGGTAGAAATCTTCGCCCACCCCCTCGACGGCGTACTGGTGGATGTTGTCGGGGTCGGAGAAGATCGAGCCCTCCGGGTCCGCCCCGATCACCTGCACCTCGGGGTTCTGTTCCTTGAGGTAGCGGCCCGTGCCGGTGATGGTGCCGCAGGTGCCCATCCCGGCGACGAAGTGGGTGATGCGCCCGGCGGTCTGGCGCCAGAGCTCGGGGCCGGTGGTCTCGTAGTGGGCGAGCGGGTTGGCGGGGTTCTCGTACTGCCCCGGCTTGAAGCCGCCCGGTATCTCGCGCGCCAGCCGGTCGGCGACCTGGTAGTAGCTCTCCGGGTCCTCCGGCGGCAGCGTCGGGGTGACGACCACCTCGGCCCCGAGCGCGCGCAGCAGGTCGCGCTTCTCCTGGCTGACCTTGTCCGGCATCACGCAGACGCAGCGGTAGCCACTCACCGCCGCGACGAGGGCGAGCCCGACCCCGGTGTTACCGCTCGTCGGCTCGACTATCGTGCCGCCGGGCTTGAGGAGGCCCTCCTTTTCTGCGGCCTCTATCATCTTGACGGCGGGCCGGTCCTTGACCGAGCCGCCGGGGTTCATGAACTCTAGCTTGGCGAGAAGGGTCGCCCGCAGGCCCTCTCCTTCCTCGATCCTGCCGAGCCGCACGAGCGGCGTGTCCCCGACGGCCTCGATTATGTTCTCGCGGTAGTCCATCTGTGCCCCGGAGGTGTCCATACCCGTAATGTACCACCCGACATCGCGCCCGCGCCCGGCGATAATATACTGAACGCGTGGAGAGCCTCTGGACACCGGACCGGGTGCCCGGGGAGGTGAAGCTGGCGATCTGGCACTCCCCCGCGGCGGGCGGCGAGCCGATCGTCTGCCTGCACGGCATCACCGCCCAGCACCGCGCCTTCAACGCCCTCGCCCGCGAGCTCTCCGGACTGCGGCAGCTCGTAGGGGTCGACCTGCGCGGCAGGGGCGACTCGGAGAAGCCCTCCTCCGGCTACGGCCTGGAGGCGCACGCTCGCGACCTCCTGCGCGTCCTCGATCACCTCGGACTGCGGAGCGCCGTCGTCGCCGGTCATTCGATGGGTGCCTTCGTCGCCGTGAAGGCCGCACTCCTCTTTCCGGAGCGGGTGCGCGCCCTCATGCTGCTCGACGGGGGCTGGCCGCGGGTCGAGACGGCCCCGGAGAAGATGACCGGGGAGCAGCGGGAGGAGCTCGCCGCACTCTCCGAGGGCCTCGAGCGCGCCTTCCGCCGCCTCGAGATGACCTTCGAGAGCCCGGAGGCGTACCTGGAGTTCTGGTTCCCCGGGCAGGGCCTCGCCCCCTCAGACCTCCCGCCCGATCTCGCCGACTACTACCTCTACGACCTGGAGGAAGTCGAGGGTGGCTACCGCCCCAAGTGCTCCTCTGCTGCGGCCAGAGAGGACTCGCCCTCCGTCTCCTCGGAGAGCCCGACCGCGGAGGAGATGCGCGAGGTCGGCTGCCCCGTCGCCCTCGTGCGGGCTGCCGAGGGCTTCTTCCCGGGCAGCAGACCCCTCATCCCGGACGAGGCGCGGGACGCGATGGCGGGTGCGCTGGACGTGCGCGAGGAGGCGCTGGTCGAGGGGGCGACCCACTACACGATGCTCTGGCCGGAGCACGTGGGGCGGTGGGCGCGCATCTGCCGTGATCTCTCTTGGGCCGAACGCGCCGGCTGAGCGCCGGCTACCGTCCGGTGC
>JBFLXF010000060.1:0-8246 GCA_040757515.1 Actinomycetota bacterium | reverse complement strand
CTACTTCGAGTCGAGTCCCCCTCACGTCTCCGACCGTCACCTTCTCCTCGCCCTTAATCTCCAGGTGGGGGTGTCTCTTGAACCACGCGACCAGGTCGTCGGGGACGGGAGAGACGTTTCCCGCGCTCGGGTTCTTTGCGTCGTAGACTTCCTCGACGCTGACGAAGCCGAGCGTCGAGAACGCAGGATCCTCCTGTCCGACTAGCCACCAGTCGGACGCCTGGTCGAAGACGGTCCACCGCGTACCGGCGGTGAAGGCGAGATCCGGCTCAAAGAGCCCGCTGAAAACCTCTTCGCCGGCGGAAAGCTCGTAGTTGCTCCACGCCACGGTATTCAGCACCTCTTGAGCTTCGGCGAGGGCGTCGCTTGCCAGCGAATCGATCGAGATAAAGATTTCCTCGCCCCCGACGTTCAGGATGATAAACCTGTACTCGTAATCCAGGAAGTAGTAGTCCCCGTTCGGGAAGAGGCGCACGCAGGGACCGTCGCAACCCCTGGGATAGTCGTGCGGCGAGGAAGATACGAAGACATCGAGCTGTGTTCCGGCAACGCCTCCTACCTTTACGCTCTCCTCGGCCTGGATCTCCAGGTGGGGATGGCGCTTCAGCCAGGCGAGCAAGTCGTCGGGGGCGGGATAGACGTTCTCGTCGCTCTCGTCGTTCGGGTGCTGCGGGTCGTAGGTTTCCTCCACGCGGAGAAATGAGATATCTACCCCGCTGCCCGCTTTACGCGCGATCGACAGATAATCATCCTGTTCCTCGCCGCTGACTTCCCACCCCTTGCCTACGACAAAGGCCAGCGTGGGCCAGAACAGGCCCGTAGACCAGGCCCCGGCAGGGAGATGACCCACTACCAGCGGCTTATTCTCCTCCTCCCACCACGAGGGTCTCTCGCGCCCGTCCGGCAGCCTGGTCTTGTCGTCTCCTATCGCTCCTTCGAGCTGCGCCTGGGTAAGGTTCGTATCTCGCAGATCCGCGCCGCGAATGTTCGCGCTCGCCAGCAGGGCGCCGCTCAGATCGGTCCCGCGCAGGTCGGCGCCTTGGAGGACGGCCTTCCGGAAGTTGACCCATTCGCCATCCAGCCCGGCGTTTCGCAGGTCGGCTTCCAGCAGGCTCGCTTCCTCGAAGCTGGCTTGCCGGAGGTCTGCGCCCTGAAGGTCGGCGTTATCCAGCGTGACCATGTCCAGGTTGGCATCGTACAGGTCGGCTTCTGTGAGGTTGGCCCCGCTGAGGTCCGCTTCCCGCAGGTCGGCGAGCTCCAAATAGGCGCCCTCGAGGTCGATCTTCGAAAGGTAGGCTTTGCGGAACCCGGCCTTCCAAAGCTGGGCATGCCGGAGGTCGGATCCGCTGAGATCGGCCGAGGTGAAGTTGGCGGTGTTGAGCTTGGCCTCTCCGGTGTCGGCGTCGTACAGGTCGATGCCGGCGAGATTCGCGTTCTCGGCGGTTATGCCGTTTAGATTCTGTCTGGCGTCGTACAGCTGGTCGATGGCATCGATCCTTCCTCCGGTGCCTCTCTGTCCCTGGGCGGTGTTGATGACCTGCCAGGCTTCGTGGCGGGTTTGTTTCTCTCTTTGCCAGTCTTCGAAGGCCTCTTCTTCTCTGCGCTCGGGTATGGTCACGAGCCAGAAGACGAGCACGACCAGGACGGTAGCCTTGCCGAGGTACTCAAGAATCTCCAGGAACGCCAGATTGCCCAGCCAGACTGATGCCGGCTCCATGACCTTCCTCTCTATCCACACGAACGGCGCGGCCACAGCCCCGCGGATGCGAGCCCCGGCGGGCCGCTTGCTGCCGTCTATGGATCCTTCCGTGCGGGAGAGAACAACAGGCTCCGCAGGCGATCTCTGGGGCGCTTCCCCGTCTGGCGGCGTTGCGCCGGATACCTGCCCGTCGGGAACGCTTTGACGTTCTCGCCACCTCTGCCAGGGGCGATCGCTCTGGCCGATCGGGCTCCCGCAGCCCACGCACGAGGAGGCTCCTTCCAGGAGTCGGGTGCCGCAGTCGGGACAGTATCCGTTCATCGTTCGCCTCCTTCGATGGCGAGCCTCCGTCCCGCCTCGGTAGGGGGACCCACGAAGTGTGGGTGCTCCGGCTGGTGTGTTCAGAGATCGTCTTTCGACCAGCGGCGGCTTCGGTCGCCTCGCGCACTCGCGGCTCACTCTTTGACATCGCTCGTGGCCGGCAGAGCCAGCGTGACGGCGAAGATGGCGTAGATCAGAGGCTTGCCCAGAAGCCCGAACCCGCCGAGGGCTGCCTGTCCGGTGAAGAAGTCCACCTCCAGGATATCGTGTGAGGCGACGGCCCAGTTGATCACCGCCACACCGAAGAGGACGTAGCCCAAATACAGAAAGATGCGGCTCACCCGCGGCAGGTTCCGTGAGTCGTTGTTGGCCCAGAAGCCGATCGTCAGAGCGTCCCAGACGATACCGAGAGCGACAAGCCCCACGCCTGTGAAGCCCAGGAAGGGGCTGAATGGGTCCTCTATAAACCCGGTCTGGCGCATGAGGAAGGTGATGGCGACCAGCGCCAGGAGCCGCCGCACCCGCGCCTCCGTGAGCCTGCGTCGCGCGAGCCAGTAGACGGTAACGCCGCTGAAGAAGAGAACCCACCAGAAGTCCACCGGCTCGAGTCCGCTCCAGCCGAAGAGGCTCAGAGGCCGTCCCGGATCGGTGAGCTGGATCCAGAGTCCGTTGGCCCCCAGGATGCCCAGGTAGAGGGCCAGCGCCTGCCTCCTTCGCCACGCGAGCCGGATGGCTGCGAGGAGTGCGACCAGCGCCAGCAGCGTCTGCCAGTTGGCGTCCTGTGCCAGGAGCCGTCCACTGAATTCCAGCGCCCCGGTTACACCCTCCACCTGCCCGAAGCCCAAAGCCAGAAACAGCAACCCCAGCAGACCCGCCAGCAGGACAAGGACTATGTTGGCCGCATACAGTCCCATATATGCTCCGATCAGCGGCAGCGCGGCCCTCTTGGCCGTCTCCACCAACCCTTCCACGGAGACCCGGTCGCCCCCGGGCCGCCCGACGAGCCACCACACTATACCCACCGAGAGGGGGATCACGAGCGCACCTGCATATGCGGCGGCCTCTCCGGCCAGAGAGCTCTTGCCGACCCGCTCGAAGGTCTCCAGCGTCACGGAGCCGAGCCTGTAGGCCAGAAAAAGGAAGAGCGTCCCGTAGAGCACCGGGCGGTTTGTCCAGGCGTCGGTCAGCCCCGAGGCCCATTTGGCCGTCTTGTGCACGAACTCGGCTATGTCCAGCCCGATAAACAGCAAGAGAGGCATGATCAGGAAGTTCAGCGTGAAGAGCGTGGCGGGCAGGTTGGCCAGCAGGCCCGGCACGCCGCTGATGCGCCACGACTCCACCGCGCTCACCTGAGCGGTGCCGAAGGTGAGAGAGACCAGGATGAGAAGCACCCCGAACTCCAGCGCCGGGTCCGCCGCCGACCGCCACCGGGCGGCGAAGAAGACCGGCACACCCAGCAGCGCTCCCCATGCCAGGAGCGAGAGGAAGATACCCCCCGAGCTGCCCACGGTCCAGAGACTGGCGACGGCGAGGTACAGGAGCAGTACCGCCAGCCGGACGGTGAGCCGGACGTGCAGGGCGCCAGCTAGCATGAAGCCCCACGCCACCGCGACGACGAAGAGCGTGAGCGGGACGAGGACTGACGGGACGAGCTCCCCGCGTCCGCTCGTCCCGCCGACCATGGAGAGCAGCGGCAGAGACGCCCTCAGGGACTCGTCGAAGAAAAGAACTCCGAGCAGGCTGAAGAGCAGGGCGAACCCCAGCCAGACCAGGCCGCGCACGGGACGCGGTAGATCTCCCACCCGGATCACGCCGTCGCGCAGGTCCGCCCACACCAGCTCTCTGACCGCGCCGGAGAGGGCCGTTCGCGCTGCGCCCGCGAAGGAGACTGCCATGGCGCGTGCGGGTCGCAGGCGGGTCATGGCCCGCTTGCCTCTCGGGGCGGCTCGAAGCCCAGGGCGTAGGATCCCACCCCGAGCACGAGCCTCCCGCCCACCAGCACCGGGCGCTGGGAGAGGCTGCTGGCGCTCAGGTTGAGGCTGTAGTCGTTGGAGCGGGCGGCGAGCTTCCCGCTCTGTGCGTCGAGGACCAGAACCTCCCCGTTCTGCAGAGCGAGCCACACGCGTCCGCCTTTCACCGTGATGTTACCCAGTCTGGGGAAGTGAGGCTCGTAGCGCCACAGCTCCCCGCCGGTCTCCGCGTCCAACGAGATCACGGATCCCGAGATCGAGGGAACGATAAGGGCGTCGCCGGACGTCCACAGGCGGTCCGAGACGCTGACGGCCTCTCCCTTCAGCTCCGTTTGCCAGAGCCTCTCGCCGCTCTCTGCCTCGAGGGCCGTCACGTAGCCGACCTCCTCGCCCACCGTCCCGACGAAGAGCGTGTCTCCGGACTCGCTCAGCGCCGGTCCTCCCGTGGCGGAGCCTTCGATCTCCACTCGCCACAGCTCCCTGCCACTCTCTATATCGAAGGCTGCCGCGGGGTTGGCATAGGCGATGCCTCGCCGCACGATCACTCCTCCCGCGCCATCGAGGACGGTCTTCCAGAGCGGTTTTCCGGTGTCGAGGTCGAAGGTCCTGAGGATCCCCGTGGCCCCGTCTCCGTTCGCCGGGAGCCACAACACCCGCCCGCCAGCTACGACGGGCGGGCGCAGGCCGCGCCCGCCCTTGAAGCTCCACAGCCTCTCTCCGTCCGGCAGAGCGGCGGCGTGTAGCGCATCTCCTGAGGCTGCCAACAGGGTGTCGCCTGCGACCACCGGTTCGGAGACGGGGCTGCCCGCACCGGCTTCCAGAGCCCCGGTCTTGCGCACTGCTCCGCTCTCCGGATCGACGAGATATATGCCGTTGCCGGAGCCCAGGAGGAGGGCGTCGCCCCGGTATTCCGCCCCCGTGTACTGTGGGGCCTCACCCGAGAACGGCGGCGCGGAGAAGGGTGCGGCCCAGGCCGGTTGTATGTGCGCGGGTCCGCTCTCCGGACCCATGCGCAAGACGGCAGCCGTGCTCGCGGCGACCCAGGCGACGCCACCTCCCGCTGTCGGCCCCAGGGAGAAGCCCGGGTTTCCATCTATGGGGCTACCGGGTGCATCCAGGCGCCCCCTGCGCTCTCCCCCGGGTCCGAAGCGGTCCACGTAGCCGTCCTGGCTGGCTACCAGTATCTCCCCGCCCGCCAGAAGCGGCGGGCCCGCGTAGGAGTCGCTCAGGACCTCCCAGAGCTTCCTTCCCGTCTCGCGGTCGAAGGCGAGCAGGTCATAATTGTCGTCCACGGCGAAGACCGCCGAGGGACCGACGGCAGCCGCCGTGCGCAGGACGTCCGCGGGCGCGGAGGTCCAGATCTCCTCTCCGCTTTCAGCGTCGAGCGCTACGAGTTCTCCGGAGCGGCTCGCTACGTAGGCCACCCCGTCGGCCGCCACGACCGGAGCCTCGATAGGTCCTTCGGTGAGGTGAAGCCATCTTCGCTTCCCGGTCGCGGGATCTATGCCGTAGACCGCGCCGTCGTCGGACCCGATTACGGCCACCCCCGCCGCGAGAGCCGGCGAGGAGACCACAGGCCCTCCGGTCTCGAGCCTCCACCTCTCCTCGCCCGTCGTCGCCTCCACCCCGTAGACGTTGCGGTCCTCGCTGCCGAAGATCACGACGTCCCCTGCGATCGCGGGCCTGCTCGCTATGTTGTCCTCCGCCTGGAAGGACCAGAGGAAGAGACCACGGGCGTCGAGGGCGTAGAGCCGCTTGTCCGTGGCGCCGAAGTAGACGCGCCCGGTCCTGCGGTCTAAGGCGGGCGGACCGTAGATGTCGCCGTCCGGATTGAACCGCCAGCGCACCGAGCCCGATGCCTGACTCCCGGCGTCGAGGGCGACGAGGTCTCCCTCCTGGGCAGCGGCGAGCACCGCCGGCGGGTCCGTTGGGACGTATGTCGGGGGTATGGTGCTGGTGGTCGCCTCGCCGCTCGGGCGCGCCCGCCCGAGGTGGATCAGCCGCCAGTTCTCGGGATCTCCGGATGGCTTCCGTCCGTTCGCGAGGGGGGCGGGTCGCAGCCGGACCTCGCGGCGGGCGGGTACCCGGTCGGTCGAAACAGTCGCGCTGTGCCTAAGCAATTTGCCCGAGCCGTCGAACTCCCGGGACTCCACGAGCCCGACGCCCGCGCAGTATCGTTCTCTGAAGGTCGTGCGGGTCTCCTCTGAGGCGCCGCCGGAGAAGATCGCGCGAGCCTCTATCTCCAGGCAGTCGTCGAAGCGTCCGAGGGCGCCCTCGAAGGAGCCGCTGTCCAGCACTCGGCCGCTCAACGCGTAGTCGAGCGCGCCGAACCTCCCCTTCGAGCTCCACCGGCTCTCCGGTCCGAGGTCGGCCGGGAGGAGGAGGGCTGGGGGGTCAAAGACGGTCTCCGTGGCGCCGGTGCCTTCGCGACTGGCGAGCAGGAGAAGGCCCCTTCCGTCGAGCAGGAGGGTGTCGGTCGTCTGCGAGAGTTCGCCCGACGTCTTCACCGTCCGCCGGCGAAGCTCTATCACGCGGGCGCTGTCCATCTCCTCCGGGGAGGCGTGGAGCCTCTCCAGCACCTCGCGGGGACCCTCTCGCAGCTCCACGAACGACCTGAGAGGTGGGATCACGGCCAGGTTCTGGCTCTCCGTGGAGAGCAACCTGCCGTCCGGACCGTAGGTCTCGACGAGGGAAGACCCGCCGTCGCGCACCGGCGAGTAGCGATCGAGCGCGCCGCCTGCGGGAGGCTCCGGCATCCAGGGGACCAGGAAAAAGAGCGCCACGACCGAGACGAGCACCGGGAGGACCCGGATCTTCGGGAGACCGGGGAGGCGGCGCCGTCTCCTCTTCTTGTCCGGCAACCCGGCCTGTCCTCAGGTCCGTGCCCGATGTTCTCGCAGAATCCGGACATAGGCGGCCTCCCGGCTTGCGGCGTCCACGGATGTGAGCCCCCGGCTGATGCGGTAGCGGTGGAAGGCCAGCTCCGTGGCCGCCCGGGTGAAGTCCGAGTGAGCTCGCCAGGAGCCGTTGCCCAGGGCCGTCAAGGATGAGCGCAGCCGCCCCCAAACGCTGCCCAGATCGTGGTACTGCTGAGGTGCGATCAGGCCTCTCTCCAGCTCGGGAGTGAGATACCGGCGCACTATACTCCCCTCCCGGCGCAGCTCGAAGAAGATCAGGACCAGCACCCCGACGAAGGCCGGCACCATGATGAGCAGGTAGGCGCCGAAGAAACTCACCAGGCCCAGCGGGATGCCCGAGGCGTTCCAGAGGGCGTGCAGCAGCATGGCCGCGAGCAAGCCGGCTACGGGCGCGATGAGCTTCACCCGCCGGTCGTTCGACCGGCGGGCGAGCCCGAGTCCTATCCCCGTCATGCTCGTGAAGAGCGGGTGGGCAAAGGGCCCGATCACTCCGCGCAACGCGAAGACGAAGAGGGCCGTCTCCGGGCCGCCCTCCAGGAAGAACCTGCCGTAGTAGTCGAAGTTCTCTACCGTGGCGAACCCCAGCGCCACCATCGCCGCGTAGAGGATGCCGTCCACTATCCCGTCGAACTCATCCTTCTTCCAGAAGTACAGGACAAAGAGAGCGAGGCCCTTCGTGCTCTCCTCGACCACCGGGGCGGAGACGACGGCCATGAAGACGTCACCGGCCGCCGGGCCGAAGGCCGCGCCGACGAGCGCCCCGCTAATCGAGTTCGTGAGGCCCGAGAAGAGTATCGCGACCGTCGCGCCCCACAGGAAGGCGCCGGCGAGCATCCAGACGGGCTCCTTCTCGTAGCGATCTATCCAGAGCGCCAGCGCCAGGTAGAGGGGGAGGGGCAGGAGGGCCATGACCATCCCGATGAGCAGCGCGCTCCCCAGGCTCAGGAACGAGAGGGCCAGAGAGAACAGGCCGATGAGGCACATGAAGAGGACTGCGGCCGCGCCCAGCGCCCACCTGATGTACTTGTCGTTGTTGCGCGCCGGTCCCGCCGGAAGGTTAGTCGCGCTCTGCGGGCTCGCGGTCTCCACTGTGGTCTCCTCCTCACCGGCTCGGGCCTAGTAGGGCGTCTTGCTGAAGAACTCCACGGCGGCCTCCGGCGGGCCTTCGGCGCCCGCGAAGAGCTGCGCGTTCGTCCACACTACTATCTCGGTCTCCCCTTGCAGGAGCACCGCGGTGCCGAACCGCTCGCCCTGATCATTCTCAAGGGGTATCTCCTCAACCTTCTCGAAGCCCTTCTCCTGGACCAGATAGTCCACCATGCCCTGCAGTATGCGCTC
>JBFLXF010000059.1:0-8355 GCA_040757515.1 Actinomycetota bacterium | reverse complement strand
CGCCCAGTAGTACAGCACGGGAGAGAGAAGAAGCACGCTCACGGCGTACTTGTCCCAGAGGGTGTAGGCGGCGATGAACAGCCCGGTCAGCAGCCCGTAGGCGACCCCGAGGCGCGCGGAGGATCCCGACGGGCCGCCCGGCTCCCAGGCCAGCAGGAAGACGCCGGTCCCGATCAGGGCCGCGCCGGAGACAGTCAGCGGCGTCGCCCTCTCGCCGAGCAGCACCACGGCCAGAGCGCTGGCCACGAGCGGCCCGGTGCCGCGCGCGAGCGGGTAGACGAGCGAGAGGTCTCCGACCGCGTAGCCCGCCTGCAGGGAGAGGAAGTACCCGATGTGCAGCAGCCCGGTCCCGACCATGAACACGAGTCCGAGCGCCCCGACGCGAGCGTCCCCGAAGAGGACGACGGCAACCGCGAAGGGAGTCAGAAAGAGCGCGGCGAGGGCGTTGACCAGCCAGACGAAGGCGGGCCCGCTCGCGCCGCCGGCCCGCTTGGCGAGCAGGTTCCAGCTCGCGTGAAAGAGTCCGGCCAGGAGCACCAGGCCGAGCGCCAGGGGCGTCACCCCTCCGGCCTCCCCGCGCCGCCTGCCGTGCGCGAAACCTCCCGCACCCCGTACCTCCAGACGACCCTCCCTCGACCTCTCGAAGTATAGAACCGCGCCCGCGTCTTGCTAAACTGGCGCACCGACGCCAGGATTCGCACCGGGAAGGAGCCGAAGTGAGGGAGAGGATCGAGGCGGCCTTCGAGGACCGCGCCCTTCTGGAGGACGAGGAGCACCGCGCCGCCGTCTTCGAGACGGTAGAGGCCCTGGACAAAGGGAAGCTCCGCGTCGCCGAGAAGCACGACGGCGAGTGGGTCTCAAACGCCTGGGTGATGAAGGCGATAAACCTCTACTTCGCGGCGGCCGAGATGGAGACCATGACGGTAGGCCCCTTCGAGTACCACGACAAGATCCCCACCAAGAGGAACCTCGCCGAGGCCGGGGTGCGCGTCGTGCCCCCCGGCACCGTGCGCTACGGGGCCTTCGTCGAACCGGGCGTCGTAGTGATGCCGGGATACGTCAACATCGGCGCCTACGTGGGGAGCGGGACGATGGTGGACACCTGGGCCACGGTCGGCTCGGGAGCCCAGATCGGGCGCAACGTCCACCTTGCGGGCGGGGTCGGCATCGGCGGCGTGCTCGAGCCGCCCGGCGCGATGCCCGTCGTGATCGAGGACGGAGCCTTCGTCGGCAGCCGCGCCGTCGTCGTCGAGGGCGTGCGCGTCGAGGAGGAGGCGGTGCTGGGCGCGAACGTGGTGCTCACGGCCTCGACCCAGATCATAGACGTGACCGGCGAGGAGGAGGTCGTCTACCGCGGGCGCGTCCCGGCCCGCTCCGTCGTCGTCGCCGGGACCCGCACCCGCGAGTTCCCGGCAGGCTCCTACCAGCTCCAGACCGCGCTCATCATCGGGAAGCGCCGGGAGTCCACCGACCGGAAGACCTCCCTCAACGAAGCGCTGCGGCAGTTCGGGGTGCAGGTGTGAGCGAGGGCGGGAGGCTGCTCGAGGACCTGCTCTTCTTCCTCGAGCGCCCGAGCGTAACCGGGGCCGAGAAGCGCCTCTGCGACGACCTGGAGGCTCGCATCGCCGCCCGCGGCGGCTGGAGGGTGGATCGCGTCTCGAACAACCTGATCGTGGGCCGCGAGAGGCCGGACCCCGAACGCGAGAGGCTTGTCTTCGCCGGGCATCTGGACACCGTCCCCGAACCCGAAGGCGGCATCGAAGTGCGCGTCGAAGGCGGGCGGGTGCACGGGCGCGGAGCCTCGGACATGAAGGGCGGCGACGCGCTGATGCTCGCCCTCATAGAAGATTTCGACTGGTCGAGCTCGTGGGCCGAGCCCCTCTTCGTGTTCTACGAGCGAGAGGAGGGACCACACGCGGAGAACGGGCTCGGCCTCGTCTTCGAGGCGTTACCGCGGGTGCTGGAGGCGGAGGCGGCGCTCGTGCTGGAGCCGACGGAGGGGCGGCTCGAGGTCGGCTGCGTGGGGACGGCGCAGGTGGAGGTGACGTTCCGGGGCAGGGCGGCGCATGCGGCGAGGCCCTGGCTCGGGGAGAACGCCATCACCGCCGCAGGTCCCTTTCTGACGGCGCTGCACGGGAGAGAGCCGGAGGAGGTCGTCGTCGAGGGGCTCCCATTCTACGAGGTGATGACCCCGACGATGGCCCGCGGCGGCAGCGCGACCAACGTCGTCCCCGACACTTTCCTCATCAACATAAACCACCGCTTCGCACCGGGAAGAGGCTATGAGGACGTGCGGCGACGCTTCGAAGAGCTGCTCGCCGGATCGGAGGCCGAGGCGCGGTTCGAGATCGTGGACTACGCCCCGAGCGGGCCGGTGGACCTGAGCAATCCGGTCCTCGAGCGGTTCCTCGCCACCGGCGTCGAGGTACGTCCGAAGCAGGCGTGGACGGACGTCGCCCGCTTCGCCGAACGCGGGGTGGCCGCGGCCAACTTCGGCCCCGGCACCCCGGCGCAGGCGCACCAGTCCGACGAGTGGGCCGAGGTCTCGCTGCTCGGGGAGTGCTACCGGCGGCTGGAGGGCTTCCTGCTGGAGCGGTAGGGCTCCCGGTTGTTGGCCGGGCGGCGCGGGATGTAACATAGGGATGCGTTATCCGGGATAGGGAGAGCCGAGACTCGCATGAGCCAGGCCGAAGAACAGGCAGGCGAGAGAGGCGCGCGCCGCGAGCCGGTGAACATAGTCGTGATCCCGCACTCCCACTGGGACCGGGAGTGGTATGCGACCTTCGAGGAGTTCCGCTTCTACCTGGTGCAGTTCATGGACGAGTTGCTCGACCTGCTCGAAGAAGACGAGGGGTTTCGCTCCTTCATGCTCGACGGGCAGACCTCGCTCCTGGAGGACTACCTGGAGGTCAGGCGCGAGAACCGGGAAAGGGTCCGGCGCCTCGTCGGAGAGGGAAAGCTGGAGATCGGTCCCTGGTACGTCCAGCCGGACGAGTTTTTGGTCTCCGGGGAGGCGCTCATAAGGAACCTTCTGATCGGGGACCGGATGGGCCGGGAGTTCGGGCCGGTGATGAAGCAGGGTTACGTCCCCGACACCTTCGGACACATAGCCCAGTTACCCCAGATCTTCCGTGGCTTCGACATCTGCACTTTCTACTTCATGCGCGGCCTCGGAGAGGACGTGGACGAACTAAAGACCGAGTTCTGGTGGGAAGCCCCCGACGGCTCGAAGGTGCTCGCGCACTTCCTCTCGGAGACCTACTCCAACGCCGCGGTCCTGGGACCGGACCCTGAGAAGATCTCTTTCAGGCACGACCGTCTCGCGGACCCGAGCAGCTACTTCGTGAGCTATGACTCCCTCTACGAGCTCAGGGACAGGCTCGCGAAGCGGGCGGCTGACGGCGCGATCCTGTTCATGAACGGCTCTGACCACGTAACCGTTCAACCGCAGTTTTCGCGCTACGTCTTCGAGCTGAACCGGACGATGGAGGACCATCTCTTCAACGGCAGGCTCTCGGACTTCGAGAGGCTGGTGCTGGAAAGCGACCCGCCCCTGAAAACCTACCGGGGAGAACTGCGCCTGGCGCGCTACCAGCCTATCCTCAAGGGCGTCTACTCCTCCAGGCTCTACCTCAAGCAGCACAACGAGCGGGTGCAGCAGCTCCTCGAAGGGATGGCCGAGCGGGCGGCCGCGGTCGTCTACGCCCTCGGGGGCAGGGACTACTCGCCTTTCCTGCGCCACGCCTGGCTCCAGCTCATAAAGAACCACGCCCACGACTCCATCGGAGGATGCTCGGCCGACGCCGTACACCGCCAGATGATGGGCCGATTCGACACCGCTGCGCGCATCGGACAGAAGGTCATAGATGAGTGCCTGGACTACCTCTCCTCCCGCGTGGCTCCGGGACCCGAACCCGAGGCGGTCCCCGTCGTCGTCTTCAACCCGAGCCCGTGGAGCCGGGGCGGGGCCGTCGCGGTCGAGGTCTCCCTCAACGTAGACGTGCCGTTCCGGCGCAGGATCTTCGACTGGATCGGCCAGCGAGAGCTGGACCTCGGAAAGTCCGCTCTGCTCGACCCGGACGGGAACGAAATCCCCTTCGATGTCCGCGGCCAGAGGCTCTACATCGAGGACGCGCTCTACCGCCGTAAGGCCGTGCGCCGCGCCACCATAGAGTTCGAGGCGAGCGCCATCCCCCCTCTGGGCTATAAGGTCTACCGCCTCGTCAGCAAGCCCGACGCCGAGGAGCGCGAGCCGGAGCCCGAGGAGGCGGAGCCGCCCTGGGAGGCCGCGCTGGAGAACGAGCGCCTGAAGGTCACGGTCGAGGCCGACCTCACCCTGAGCATTCTGGACAAGAAGGTCGGCACCGTCTACAGAGGCCTCAACCTCTTTGTGGACGAGGCCGACGCCGGTGACGAGTACACCTTCTCCCCGCCGCGCAGCCAGGGCAGGGTCACCTCCGCGGAGGCCGACTGGAGGATGGAGGAGAGCGAAGATCCCCACACCCTCGCCATGCGCGGCGCGATCAGGCTGCCCAAGGAGCTCTCCAGGGACCGTACCTCGCGCGCCGACGAGACGGTGCGGTGCCCGATCACGGTGCGTGTCCGTCTGGCACCCGGCTCCCGGCGCGTGGAGATCCGCACCGAGTTCTCCAACCGGGCCCGCGACCACCGTCTCAGGGCCGTCTTCCCGAGCGGGATGCCCGTCAGGCAGGCCGTGGCAGAGACCGCCTTCGGCGTGGTGCGGCGCCCGACGAGGCCGCAGGAGAGCGCGGGCTGGAGGGAGAAGGACACCGCCTCCTATGCACAGAGGCGCTTTGTATGCGTCGAGAGCGAGGGACGGGGACTCGCGGTGCTTAACAAGGGTTTGCCCGAGTACGAGGTCACGCCGCAAGGGGAGATCCAGCTGACACTGCTCCGGTGCGTCGGGTGGCTATCGCGCAGCGATCTGGCCGCTCGCACGGGGCACGCCGGACCGGGGCTCGCCACACCAGAGGCTCAGTGCCAGGGCAGACAAGTCTTCGAGTACGCGGTCGTGCCCTACGAGGGCGACTGGCGCGAAGCTGGCATCTTTCGCGAGGCCGAGGAGTACTGGCTGCCGCTGGAGGCGTGGGCCGTACAGCAGCGGGAGGAGGCCGAGGAGAGGCCCCCCGAGGACGTGCCCGGATCTTTCCTGGAGATAAGGGGCTCCGATACAGTCCTGAGCGCCCTCAAGAAGGCGGCGGATAGGGATGGCCTGATCGTGCGCCTCTTCAACCCTTCCGGGGAGGAGAGGCGGGCGACGCTCGACTTCGGTTTCCCCATCGCCGCCGCCTACAGGACCAACCTCAACGAGGAGATCCAGGAAGAGGTGGCGCCCCGGGGCCACAGGCTGCCGGTGACCCTGGGCGCCGCCCGCATAGAGACTTTCCTGGTCAAGCTGCACAGGCCGGAGAGGTGGGCCGAGAGGCTCAGGAGGACCGCGAGAGCGAAGGGAGAGAGATGACGAAGCGGGTAAGCCGAAGGCACTTTCTGAAGGTCGGCGGGGCGAGCCTCGCCGGTGCCGCACTGCTCGGAGCGACGGGCTGTGGAGGTGGAGGCGGTGGCGGCGGAGCCCAGGAGATCGTCTTCTCCTGGGGCCCGGACGACACGGGCGTGCTGCCGGACCTCATCAAGAGGTTCAACGACGAGAACGAGGGCGGCATTACCGTCCGCTACCGCGAGATGCCCTCCGATACGGGCCAGTACTTCGACCAGCTAAGGACCGAGTTCCAGGCGGGGGGCGGGGACATAGACGTCATCGGAGGCGACGTCATCTGGCCGGCGCAGTTCGCGGGGAACGGCTGGATCGCCGATATCACCGACCGCTTCGAGGACGCCGACGCCTTCCTGCCGGGGCCCATGCAAGCGATGACCTACGAGGACAAGCTCTACGGCGTCCCCTGGTATACCGACGCCGGGCTCCTCTACTACCGGCAGGATCTTCTCGAGGAGGCCGGTTTCTCGGAGCCGCCGGGGACCTGGGAGGAGCTCAAGGAGCAGGCCCAGAAGGCAGCCCGGGACACGAACACCAGATTCGGCTTTGTCTTCCAGGGGGCCGAGTACGAGGGCGGGGTCTGCAACGGCCTCGAGTACATCTGGACCCATGGCGGCGACGTGCTCGATCCCGAGGACCCCACCCGCGTAGTCGTCGAGAGCCCCGAGACCGCGGCGGGACTCGCCACCGAGCGCTCCATGATCACCGACGGCGTCAGCACCCGCGCCGTGCTGCAATACAAGGAGGACGAGTCGCACGGGGCCTTCTTGCGGGGTGATTCGGTCTTCCTGCGCAACTGGCCCTATGTCTACGCGCTGCTCTCCAACCCGGACGAGTCCAGCGTGAGGCCCGAACAGGTCGGCGTCGCCCCGATGCCCGTAGTAGAGGGGCAGCAGAGCTACAGCACCCTTGGGGGATGGAACTTCTTCATAAACGCCACCTCAGACAAGCAAGACGCCGCCTGGGAGTTCATCCGGTGGATGACCGCCCCCGAGCAGCTCAAGGTCAATGCGCTGCGGGGTTCCAGGCTGCCGACCCGGCGCGAGCTCTACGAGGACGAAGAAGTGCTCGACAAGGTGCCGGTCGCGAGACTCGGCAAGGAGGCGATCATAGAGAACTCCAGGCCGCGCCCGGTCTCGCCGTACTACTCGGACATGTCACTGGAGATGGCCGAGCAGTTCAGAGCCTCGCTCGGCGGCGAGGTCTCGCCGGAGCAGGCCGTCCAGAGGCTGCAGAGAAACCTGGAGAGGATCGTCGAGGCGGGCCAGTAGGCTCTAGACAGAGCTCTCTTCCTCCGGGCTCGTGCGCAGGCGGGCCCGGAAGAAGTCGAGGAAGACGCGCATGACGGCGAGGGCGGGCACCGCGAAGATCACGCCCGCAAGCCCCGCGAGCTGGGCGCCGCCGATGACGGCGAGGAGCACCAGTATCGGATGCACCTGCAGCGCGCGCCCCTGGATACGCGGCGTCAGGAGGTTGCCCTCCAGTTGCTGGATGAGGAAGTAGGCGACGACGACAAGTATGGCGGTCGTCGCCTCGGACTCGAACATCGAGGAGCCGAAGGTGAGCGCGACCACGACCGCCGGTATGCCGCCCAGGTAGGGACCAAGGTAGGGTATGATCGCGGTGATCGAGACCCAGACGCCGAGCAGTATCGCGTAGGGGACACCGATAACGGTGAGCGCCAGCCAAGCCAATACTCCCTGCAGGATCACCACGAATACCAGGCCGCCGAGGTAGCGCGAGAGCGAGACGCCGAACGCCTCCCAGAGCTCCTGGGCGTCGTGCCGATAACGCTTCGGCGCCGCCCTGAGATAGGCCGCCTTCACCTTGCGCACGTCTATGAGCAGATAGGCGGCGACGAAGAGCATCCCGAAGAGGGCTATCCCGAAGCTCACGGCGCTGGAGATAAAACCGATCAGGCCGCTCAGAGCGCTCTCCACGATCTCTTGAGCCCGGTCAAAGAGGTCGCGCACCAGGTCGTTCATCAGATCCTGCGGGTCCACGAGCAAGAGATCGCGCTCCTCCAGCGGCTCGATGAGGTCCAGGAGCAGATCGTTTGCCCTGTCGGCGATAGCAGGGACCGTGGCGACAAAGGCGCTGAGCTGTCGCACCAGAAGCGGCACCAGGAAACCCAAAGCCAGGAACACGACCCCGAACAGAGCGAGGAACGTCACCAGGATCGCGAACCCACGCGGCATGACGTGGCTGAGAGCCCGCACCGGAAAGGAGAGGATAATGGCGAGCGCGAGGCCGCCGAACGCGACGACGAGGACGCTGGAGGCGGCGTAGAGCAGCAACGCCACGAGGACGGCCCCTACCACCGCCAGCACCGCCGCCGTCCGGCGGGATATGTAGATCGGGGTCGGAGTTCTGCCCGCCCCCCGCTCCGCGACAGGCCTCTTTCCGGCCTTGCTCGCCCGCCTCTCCAGCCTCATCGTCTCCGGACCTCGCGGCGCCTCACGCCCTCATTCTACGCCAGCGACGCGCCGCCACACCGGGCGCCTTCTCAGCCCGCCCCGGCGAGATGCGTCACACCGGTCTCGCGCGCGATGCGCAACGTCCGATCATCGAGCCCGACCCTCACCGCCCCGTAGCGCCGGGACGCTTCCCGGGCAAAGGCCTCCACCGCCTCCTTAAGGCTCGTCTCACATCCTGCCCGGCGCAGGCTCCCGACGCTACAGGGCCTGAAGGGCAGACTCATGGCGGCATAGACCCGGCTGAGTATTCTGGCGAGCTCTCCCTCGCCGCAGACCAACACTATCCCACCTACGCTCGTCGCCCGGCGCGTGACCCGCTGGGCGATCCCCACCAGCTTCATTCCCTCGTATCCCCCGAAGCGCACG
>JBFLXF010000058.1:0-8384 GCA_040757515.1 Actinomycetota bacterium | reverse complement strand
GGATCTCGCCGTCCGCCGGCGCCTCTATCTCGAAGGAGGTCTTGTCCGTCTCTATCTCCAGGACCGGGTCGCCCTTCTTCACCGCCGCACCCTCTTCCACGAGCCAGCGCGAGATCGTGACCTCCTCCATGTCCATGAGGAGGGCGGGGACCTTCAGTTCGGTGGCCATCAGGCGTACACCCCCTTGCGCGCATCCAGGAGGGCCCGCACCGCCTCGACGACCTTCTCCGGCGTCGGCCGGACGTGGGCTTCGAGGTTCCGGTTGTACGGGATCGGGACGTCCGCCCCCGCCACCCGGGCCGGCGCCCGGTCGAGGGCGTAGAAGCTCTCGCTCTCTACGACGCGCGAGACCACCTCGGCCCCCCAGCCCGCGGTCTTCACGTCCTCCTCGACCACCACCAGCTTGCCGGTCTTCTCGACGGAGCTCAGGATCGCCGCGTCGTCCATTGGCGAGAGGGTGCGAAGGTCCACGACCTCGGGCTCGACTCCCCCGTCCGAGAGCGCCTCGGCCGCCTCCAGGGCGTAGTGGTGCATCAGCCCGGCGGTGACGATGGTCACGTCCTCGCCCTCGCGGCTTACACTCGCCTCGCCGATGGGCACCCGGTAGGGCTCCTCGGGGACCTCG
This sequence comes from Actinomycetota bacterium, assembly GCA_040757515.1. Lineage (GTDB taxonomy): Bacteria > Actinomycetota > Rubrobacteria > Rubrobacterales > Rubrobacteraceae > JBFLXF01. The sequence continues at coordinate 7,759 of JBFLXF010000058.1, read as the reverse complement.
CCCTTGCGGTTGTAGAGGAGCTTGTGCTCGTAGAAAAGGACCGTGTTCGGGTCGTCTATGGCGGAGAGGAGGAGGCCCTTGGCGTCGTGGGGGGTGGAGGGCATGACGACCTTCAGGCCGGGGACGTGGACGAACCAGGCTTCGAGGGACTGCGAGTGCTGGGCGGCGGCGCCGGTTCCGGCCCCTCCGGGGGTGCGCACGACCATCGGGACCGTCGCCTCGCCGCCGAACATGTAGCGCATCTTGGCGGCCTGGTTCACGAGCTGGTCCATGCAGTGGGTGATGAAGTCCGAGAACTGTATCTCGGCTATGGGGCGCATCCCCATGAGGGCCGCGCCAGCGCACAGCCCGACGTAGCCGGCCTCGGAGATCGGGGTGTCCACCACGCGCTCCTCGCCGAACTCCTCGACCATGCCGCGGCTGACGCCGAAGGCGCCGCCGTAGACGCCCACGTCCTCGCCCATCAGGAAGACCTCCTCGTCTTCCCGCATGGCGTGAACCATCGCCTCGCGCACCGCTTCGCGGTATGTGATCTCGCGACTAGGCATAGACGTCCTCCAGGGCACTCTCGGGCTCGGGTTCGGGCTGCTGCTGGGCTTTCTCGAAAGCCTCCTCGATCCTCTGTTTTGCCTCCTCGTCCAGCTCGCGCCACTCGTTCTCTTTGAGCAAACCTTCTTCTTCCAGCTTTACGGCGAACCGCTGTATGGGGTCCCGCTTGCGCCAGGTCTGTATCTCCTCGCGCGTCCTGTAGAGGTTGGCGTCGCTCTTGGAGTGCCCCAGGTAGCGGTAGGTGACGGCTTCGAGGAGGGTTGGCCCCTCTCCGGCACGGGCGCGTTCGAGTGCCTTTTGGGTGGCCTCGTGGACCTCGTCGAGGTCCGTCCCGTCGGCCGTGACGCCCGGCATGCCGTAGGCGACGGCCCGGTCCGAGATGTTCTCTATGGCGGTCGCCTTTTTCACGCTCATGGACATCCCGTACTGGTTGTTCTCGCACAGGAAGATTACGGGCAGCTTCCAGATCGCGGCGAGGTTCAACGTCTCGTGGAAGATGCCCTCGTTCGCCGCCCCCTCGCCGAAGAAGCAGAGCGCCGCGTTGTCCTGGTTGCGCCGCTTGAAGGCCCAGCCGGCGCCGCAGGCGATGCCCATGCTGCCGCCGACGATTCCGTTGGCGCCGAGCATGCCGGCGCCGACGTCGGCGATGTGCATCGAGCCGCCCTTGCCGTGGCAATAGCCGGCGGCCTTACCGAGGAGCTCTGCGGCCATGCGGTCCACGTCGAGGCCGAAGGCGATGGCGTGCCCGTGGCCGCGGTGGGTGGAGGTGATCACGTCGCCCTCCTTGAGGGCGGCGATGGCGCCGACGGCGACGGACTCCTGTCCGACGTAGAAGTGGGCCGTCCCGTGGACCTTGCCCTCGGCGTAGAGGTCGTTGACCTTCTCGTCGAAGTAGCGGCTGAGGAGCATCTGTCTCAAGAGCTCCACGCGGTCTCTGTTATCCTGCATCCAACACCTTTCTAGAGATCTACTTCCAACAGTGCTCCGGCCAGCTCGCTGTCGCAGACCAGGGCGGCCAGGTATCCACCCTTCAGGACGGCGGCGACGCTCGGGGCCTTCTCGGCGCCCGTCGCTATGCCGATGACCTTGGGCACCGCCCGGAGTTGCTCCAGGGTGATGCCGACGACCCGCTCGGAGAAGTCCGGCAGGCAAGGGTTCCCCTCCGCGTCCAGGAAGTGGCAGCAGACGTCGCCCACGACCCCGCGATCCTCGAGCTTGAGAAACTCCTCCAGGCTGAAGTACCCCGCTCCCACCATCGTCGAGGTAGGGAGGATGCCCCCGATCCCGACGACCGCCACGTCGCACGCCGCCCCCTCCGCCAGGACGTCCCCGATGCCGGGCGTCGCCATGAGCTCGGCCCGGCTCTGCGCCGAGGGGGCGATCGCCGGGGCCGCCAGGTCCAGGGCCTCCACGTGCAGCTTCTCGGCGAGGGTGGCGCACACCTGGTTGGAGTGCAGCGCGGGCTGGGTTCTGCCCACGCCGCCCACGAGGGGCACCACCTTGTCGCACATAAAGGCCCGAACGGGCAGAGCGTCGGCCAGGGCGCGCAAAGAGACGCCCCAGGCGATCCCCAGGACCGTCGCGCGGGTGCAGACGCGGGCCAGCAATGCCCCGCCCGCCATACCGGCCGCCAGCTCGGTGGCCCGGCGCTCCTCTGTCGAGGCGACCACCAGCGCCTCGGAGAGCCCGTAGCGGTTCTCCAGGGCTATCTCCAGCGGCGCGAAGTCTCCCACGGGCTCGGCTATCTCGATCTTGACCAGCCCGCGGGCCCGGCCCTCGGCGATGAGCTTGGAGACCTTGGGCCTGGAGAAACCCATGCGCTCGGCCACCTCGGCCTGGGTGAGGTTATGCTCGTAGTAGAGACGGAGGACCTTTATGATGAGGTGGTCCTCGTCCGAGAGATTCCGATAGTCCACCGGGTAGGGTGTGAGCATCCGGGTCGCCTAGTTCTGCAGGGCCGCGTCCTGCAGCCGGCGGAGGTTGACGACGAACGAGCTCTCCGGCAGCTCCACCCCCGCACGCGTCACGACGCTCCCCTTCGGCACCGGTCGCGTGGTGCGCGCCCCGGCCGCAAGACCCAGGGGAAGCATCTCCCTCGCCTCCGAGACGGGGTAGACGGTCCCGTAGTAGTCCGCGCCGCCGATGCCGCCGAGCTTCTCGCCGGCGTCCAGGTCGCGCTTGGCGACGGCGACGACCTCCGCCGTGGGCCAGGTCCTGGAGATGATGGCGGCCTCGCCGTAGATGACGGCCCGGGCCACGGATATGGGGGTCTCCAGGCTGGTGAGGTGGTAGGGGCGGTAGAAGACGTGGTTCGGCCCGGCGCCCATCCCCAGGTACTCCAGGGTCTCCCGCACCGGTCCCTCCTGCGAGCGGACCACGACGAAGACGCCGGGGGCGACCCCGCGCACGTAGTCCACCGTGCCGTAACTGGAGAGGATGCCGCCCTCTTTTTGGAGGCTGAAGATCTCCCCGAGGCGTCGGGGGTCGGTCTCCGCGGGGCCGTGCATGCCGGGGACGTCGGGGACGAAGCCGATGGCGTTGGCGACCGTGGCCATTTCGACCATCGTCTTGGTGCCGTCCACGAAGGCGGCGAGCATCTTGGGGTTCATCTTCTTGCGGAGCGCCTCTTCGGCGACCGACTCGGGGGTGGCCGCGGGGTCGAGCGGGTTGTTCTTGCCCTTGCCCGCGACGACGACCTCGAAGCCCATCGAGCGGGCGAAGTCGTAGAGCTCCATGATCGCGGCCGGCTCGTCGCCAGCAGATCCCGTGTAGACCACGCCCGCGCTGCGGGCCATGCGGGCCAGGATCGCCCCGATGGTCGCGTCGGTCTCGGCGTTGAGCATGACCACGTGCTTGCCCTCCTGGATGGCCTCGTAGGCCACCCGGGCGCCGACCTCGGTGACGCCGGTCGCCTCCACGACGACGTCCACCGTCCCCGAGCGGGCGAGCTCCGCGGCGTCCGCGGTCACGGCTGGGCGGCCGGGGCGGCCGTTCAGGCCCTCCACCGGGTCCAGGCCCACCTCGCGGAAGGCGTCCAGGCCCCGCTGCGGGTCCATGTCGGCTACGGCCACCGTCTCCATGCCGGGGATGCCGGCGACCTGGGCGATGAAGCCCCGTCCCATCTGGCCCGCTCCGACGAGGCCGACCCGGATCGGCGTGCCCGCCCGCTCCAGGGCCTCCAGCCTGCTCCTAAGGCTCACGTGGGGTCTCCTCCCTTGTCCGTATCGGTGGCCGAGCCGGCCCTAATCTCCATCCGCGCGCCGGGACGTATCTCCTCGTTCAACAACTCCGCTCCTTGCGGTTCCACGTAGATCTGGCCGGGCAGCTCGACCTCGGTGGCGCCGTTGAACGCGAAGACCGCGTGGCCGAGGTCCATGACGTTCTTCCAGGCCTTCTCGCTGATGGCCGTTATGCGGAACTCCAGCGACCCGATGGCGAGCACGTCTCCCGGCTCGGGTGGACGTTCGCGCCTGTGGGTGGGCTCGTGCAGGACGGACATCTCCGCCAACTCCGGCGGGGCGCCGACCTGGAACGTGATCAGGAGCCCCGCCTCGAGAAACTCGGCGACCTCCGGCCCGATCTCCTTTATCTCCGTCCGGTAGATGGTCTCCATGCGGATCACGCCCCCGCGTAGAGACCGAAGCTGAACAGGAAGGCGATGACCACGGCCAACGGGCCGGTGATCTGGCGACTGAACAGCACCGCCGGGACCCCGATCTCGATGGTCTTCGGCTTGGCCTCTCCCAAAGCCAGCCCGACGGGCACGAAGTCGCAGCCGACCTGCACGTTGTAGGCGAAGAGCGCCGGCAGGGCGTAGGACGGGTCTATGGCGCCGCGCGCGATCTGGTCCCCGATAAGGACGCCGATGACCTGCGCGATGACCGCCCCCGGTCCCAAGACCGGCGAGAGGAACGGCAGGCCCACGATCACGGAGAGCACCAGCAGCCCCACCAGGCTGTTCGCCAGCGGCGAGAGGGTGTTGGCGATCAGGTCGCCTAGCCCGGTGGCGGTTATGATGCCGATGAGCATGGTCACGAAGGCCATGAACGGCAGGACGTTCCTTATCACGGTGTCTATGGACTGGCGACCGCTCTGGAACAGGATGCCGACGACCCCGCCGATGCCGCGTCCGAGCCGGGCGATAAAGCCGGTGAAGCCGCCGGCCTCCTGGGCCCGATCCGCCTCGGCAGCGGTCTCCGCGCCCGTCGCGGGGCCGGTCCCCGCGGGCGCCGCCGTGAACGGGCTATCCCTCAAGTCTTCCCGCCCGTCGCCCGTAGCCGTCGCCTCGGCGTCGTCGGCCGGCGTTATGCTATCGGGGGTCACGCCGGAGACGTAGATGTCCTCGGTGATGAACTGCGCCAGGGGACCGGCCTGTCCCACGGGGGTGAGGTTGATCGTGGGGATGCGCTTCCTCGGATACACCCCCGCCCTCGCCGTCCCGCCGCAGTCCACGACGACGGCGGCGATCTCGCTCTCCGGTGGCGGCGCCCGGAAGCCGTCCACCGCCTCGGCGCCGGTCAGCTCGGCCAGCCTCTTCGCCACCTCCGGGATGCCCCCGCCGGTGACCGCGACGATCTTGTCCTTCTCCGCGGTGGGCCGGATGACCAGCGGTCCGCCCCAACCCTGGGGACCGCGCTCGACCTTGACGGCCCTGAACTCTCTCTGCTGCACGTCGTCCCCCTACAGCTCGACGCCCTGGCGACGGGCCAGGAACTGGGTTATGTACTGCGTCAGGACCCCGCGGATGAAGATCACGATGAGGCCCACGATGAGGTACCTGACCGCCAGATCCCCGAGCGGAAGGCCCAACTCTTGCAAGCCCCTGGCGACGCCGAGCCAGACGAAGAGCTCCGCCGGGTTGACGTGCGGGAAGAGCCCCAAAGGCGGGTGCACGAACGAGACCGCCGAGTCGTAGAACGCCGGCTTGTATCTCTCGTCCAGGAACGTCCCGAAGGTGTACGCCATCGGGTTGGTCAGGAAGAAGACCGCCAGGAGCGGCAGCAGCGTGTACCGGGTGAAGATGTTGCCCGCGGCGAAGTGGGCCGCCCTGTGCACCCGGTCCTGCCCGATGAGGTTGGTGAGCGTGTAGAACGCGGTGAGGAGCACGATCAGGAGCGGTATGATCCCCGTGACGAACCCCACGAACGTCTCGCCGCCGGCCTCGAATAACCCGATGAACCACTCGGCGGCCCTCCCCAACGCGCCGAATACGCCCCCGGCCTCGGCGGTCGCCTGCTCGCCCTCCTGGAGCAGCGCGATGAACATCGTTTGCACGTATCCTCCTCTCTAGAACTGCCTGCTCTTACCGCTCGCTCCCTGCTAGCTCATGGCGGCGACCCCCGCTTTCTCCGCCTTGATGCGGTCTATCTGCTCGACGGCCCGCCGCACGGCGAGCATGGTGGCCTTCTCGTACGGCCCCTCACGTTCGTCTCGAAGCTCATCCAGTGACAGGCCGACCAGATCCGACGCCTCCTCGAACCTGGCGAAGACGGTCATCCCTCGCATCCTCAAGGCGCGCCTTACGACGTCGTCCTCGTCGGTGACGAGGATCGCGATCACGCCCTTGCCGAGCCGCGCCTTAGCGTTCCCCGCCCCGACGTAACCCTTGCCGCCCTCCCGCGTGATCCCGCTCAAGACCTTCCGGTAATGCGACATCTGCACGTGGGTGCCCGCGATCTGCAACGCCCACAGAACGCCAAGCGCCAACAGAACCAGCATCCAGGTGTCCAAAACTGCCCTTCCTTTCCCGCCGTTTCCTTCTCGCGATGTAACAGCTTATACGTGACTTTTGTTCAAGTCAAGAACAAATGTAAAAAATTGTCGGGATTCGGGTCGGCGTTCTATCGCTCTCGACGGGTGTTTCTCCGGCTACTGCGTTTTGGGAGCCTGCTCTTCCCGGTCGGCGGTGTTGTCCGCGGGGCGGGGTGGTAGTAGAGTCCGTCGAGGAGAACGGCGTCGGGGAGAGGAGGACCATGGCGACGACCTCTACCGCGGGAGGGGCGGCTTCGCGTCGCTTGAGCGGTTGGGACAGGGTGTTGGGCGCGCTGCAGAGCGTGGGGCGCGCCCTCATGCTGCCGATAGCCGTGCTGCCGGCGGCGGCGCTGCTGCTGCGGCTGGGGCAGGACGATCTCCTCGGGATACCGTGGATGGCGGCGGCGGGCGGGGCCATCTTCGACAACCTGTCTGTCCTGTTCGCCCTCGGCGTGGCGGTCGGTCTCACCGGCGGGGCAGGGGCGGCGGGGTTAGCGGCGCTGGTCGGTTACTTCGTCTTCGCGGCGGTCTTCAACTCTCTGGCCACGGAGCTCGGGACGGAGACTCAGGAGCCCATAGTCCGGATGGGCGTGCTCTCCGGCATCCTGATGGGCCTCGTGGCCGCCGGGCTCTACCGGCGCTACGGCGACGTGCGGTTGCCCGACTACCTCGCCTTCTTCGGCGGCAGGAGGTTCGTCCCGATCATCACGGCGCTCGCGGCGCTGGTGCTCGGCGTGGTCTTCGGGTTCGTCTGGCCGCCGGTGGGGGAGGCCATAGACGCCCTCGGGCGGGCGCTCGTGGGGCTGGGGGCGCTCGGCACCGCCCTGTACGGGTTCATCAATCGGCTGCTCATCCCGCTTGGGTTGCACCACGTGGTCAACACCTACGTCTGGTTCCAGCTCGGCACCTTCGAGGGGCCGGATGGGGTGGTGCGCGGCGAGATCGCGCGCTACTTCGCCGGCGACCCGAACGCCGGGAGCTTCCTCGCCGGGTTCTTCCCGATCATGATGTTCGGGTTGCCGGCGGCGTGCCTGGCCATGATCCGGCACGCCCGCTACCCGAAGGTCGCCTCCGGCATCCTGCTCTCCGCGGCGTTCGCCTCGTTTCTGACCGGGATCACGGAGCCCATCGAGTTCTCCTTCCTGTTCGTGGCCCCGGTCCTCTACCTGGTGCACGCGGTCCTTACGGGCACGGCGCTCGCGGTCTGCACCCTGCTCGGCATCCAGATAGGCTTCGGGTTCTCCGCTGGCGCCATAGACTACGTCCTGAACTTCACCAAGGAGAACACCGACAGGCCGCTGTTACTGCTTTTGGTCGGGCTGGTCTACGGGGTGATCTACTACTTCATCTTCAGCTTCTTCATCACGCGCTTCGACCTGGCGACGCCCGGGCGCGGCGAGGCTTCCACGGGCCTCTCTGCGGACTGGATCCTGCCCGAATCCCAGCGCGGCCCCAGGCC
>JBFLXF010000057.1:0-8449 GCA_040757515.1 Actinomycetota bacterium | reverse complement strand
CCTCCCTCGAAGAACTGCTCGAAGAGTTCGGGATCTCTCTCACCGAGGGCGAGAAGCGCCGCCTCAACACCGTCTGGCACCGGCTCGACCCCTGGCCCGACGCCGTAGAGGGTCTCTCACGCCTCAAGCGCCGGTACGTCATCACACCCCTATCTAACGGCAACGTCTCCCTGTTGGTGGAGATAGCGAAGCGCGCCGGGCTGCCGTGGGACCTGATCCTCTCCGCCGAGATCGTCCGCCGCTACAAGCCCGACCCCGAAACCTACCTCTCGGTCCCCCGTCTCCTCGACCTGCGCCCGGAGCAGGTGATGATGGTCGCCGCCCACACCGACGACCTCCTCGCCGCCCGCGAGTGCGGGCTGAGGACCGCTTACGTCCCCCGCCCCCTGGAGTTTGGCCCCGGCAGATACGCCGCGCCGCCGGCCCCCTCCTTCGACCTCGTCGCGGAAGACTTCATCGAGCTGGCGGGGAGGCTCGGCGCGTAGCGGCGGACTACCGCGAGATGAGGTTGGCGAGCACGACCTTGAGCATCTTGACGTAGCGCGGCCTGGAGAGGAGCGCGAGGACGAGCAGTGCGAGCGAGGCCGCGAGCAGCAGCGCGCCCGGGGCCACGAATGGTACCGCGAACCCGAACGAGGCGGCCAGGAACCCCCCGCCGAGCGGTCCCAGGCCGAAGGCCGCCGAGGTAACCGAGGCCGAGACGCCGAAGGCCTCCCCCTGACGCTCGGGAGCCACCGAGGAGCGCACGGCGAGGTTCGCCACGGGGATCACCATCCCGAGCGCGAAGCTGACGATTATCCGCAGCACCAGAAGCTCGGTCACCGACGAGACGGCGGCCTGCGGCAGCGAGAACAGCCCGGCGACGGCCATCGCCAGAACGATCACCTTCACCGTCCCGAAGCGTCCTGCGATACGGCCCCCCACCACGGACCCGAGCGCGGCGGCCAGGGCGCCCGCGCCTATGATCCGGCCCGAGAGACCCGCCACCCTCGCGGACTCGCCCGCGATCTCCGCGACGAACCCCGGCACGACCGGCTGCACGCCCGTTATAGCCACGTTTACGAAGAAGAGGGGTATGAGGCCGACGAGCAACCCCCGCCAGGGGAGCGGGCCCGAGGGCACCGAATCCTCTTCCCCGCCCTCCGGCGCGGGCTTCGCGCCCTTCACCCCGAGGAGGACTAGCACGCCCGAGACGAACAGCAGCGCGCCCGTGACCACGAACGAGGACCGTATTCCGAAGATCTCCGCGAAGACGCCGCCCATGAACGGACCCGCCGCGGCGGCCACGAAGATCGTCATCTGCAGCGTCCCGAGCCGGCTCCCCGCCCTGCCTTCCGGCGCCGTGGCCGAGACGAGCACGGTCGCCGCGGCGACCGTGCCGGTGAGAGAGCCCTGTATCAGACGCAACGCTAGAAGCTGCCACGGGCTAGTCACCAGGGCCATCAGCGAGATCACGACCGACCCCGCGAACGCCGCGCGCATGAGCATGGCCTTCGGTCCCAGCCGGTCGGCGAGCCTCCCCCACAGCGGGGCCGCGAGCGCCATCGTTACCGCCGCCGCAGTGTTCAGCAGCCCCGCCCAGGCCGCCGCGTGACCGGCGCTCTCCACCCCGAGCCGCTGCACGTAGAGCGGCATGAACGGCATTACGAACATGAAGCCCGAGGTCGCCGCCAGCTGCGAAACCAGCAGCACGCAGAAGGAGAGCGTCCCCGCGACCGGAACCTCCGCCCGCCTCACCGGGACGCCCCCCGAATCCTCATCCTCGCCGTACCGCGACCCTCGGGAACCGCCATCTCTTGAAAGAAGATTATCAAGGTTACAGTAACGGTCCAGCGCCCGCCGGGACGGCTTTGTGAAGCCGTTTACCCGCCTCCGGAGGCGGGTAGGGTGTTCGGCGTAAGTAAGGCGGACAGGAGGTCAGGAGATGAAATACGATCAGTTTATCGCGGAGGTACGTGATCTCGCCGAGCTAGAGGACAACGAGCGGGCGGAGACGGCGGCCCGGGCGACGCTGGAGACGCTTCGGGAGCGGCTCGCGGGCAACGAGCCCTCCAACCTCGCCGACCAGTTGCCGCCGGAGCTCCAGCCGCCGCTGAGAGGCGAGGGCGGCAGAGAGGCCTTTTCCGTGCAGGAGTTCTACGAGCGGGTAGCGCGGAAGGAGGGCGTCGGCACGGACGAGGCGGTCAGGCACGCCCGGGCCGTGGCGACGGTGCTCCAGAGCGCCGTGACAGGTGGCGAGTTGGACGATGTACGCGATCAGCTCGGTGACGAGTACGCGGAGCTCTTCGGCCAGAAGGGGGCCAGCCTCTAACCGGTTCCCGGCGACGAAGGCGCTCGAAGCCCCGGCATCGGGCCGGGGCTTAAGTGTTGCGTTACAACAGGCCCCGGAGGGCGGTGGCTACGCCCAGAGCCCCGGTCAGAATCACGACGCTCAAAGCGACGAGGCGGAAGGTGCGCTCGGAGATCCTCCTCAGGAGTGCGGTGCCTGCCGCCTTGCCCAGGAGGGCGGCCGGGATGAGGCCCAAAGAGAGCGGTATCTCGCGAGGCTCGACCAGCCCGCGAGAGTAGAGCGCGAAGAGCCCGACTACGCTGAGCACCAGGAAGTACATGGCGCTGGATCCCCGAAAGGAAAGCTTCGGAAGGTCGCGGGAGGCGAACAGCAGCACGATCGGGGGACCGGCCAGGCCGGTCGAGGTTGAGAGCGCGCCGCTCAGGGAGCCCGAGATCATGGTTGCCCACCGCGTGTGCGCCCCCGGTATCCGTATGTCGCGCAGAAGAAGCAACGCCGAGAAGACCACGATGACACCGACGGCGAGCCGGATGTAGAGCGGATCCAGCACACGCAACACCTCAGCCCCGGCGAAGATTCCAACAAAGGCCGGCGGAAGCAGACCCAGCACCACGCGTCGGTCGGCCTCGCGCCAGGAGTCCCACACCACCGCGAGGTTGATGGCTACGGAGAGAACCGCCGTTATGACGACGACCGTCTCCGGTTCGTAGACGAAGAGCAGCAGCGGGACGCTGATCAGGGCGAGCCCAAACCCCGTGAGCCCCGAGACCGTCCCCGCCAGCAGCGCCGAGAACAGCGCGACCGCGAACGCCGCGCTCAGCGAGAGACCTCCCTCGCGAGGTCGCCCCGGCGGCTCACGGGACGGCTACCGGAGCACGCCTGCGTAGAGGCGTTCCCAGGCCTCCATCTCCGGGGTGAAGTAGCGCACCCGCGTCTTCTTGTACTCGCGGGTCGAGTAGAGTGAGGTGTACTCCGTTATGCCGGTCTCCTCGGACATCGCCGAGAGCACACGCTCGCACTCCTCCTTCGTGCGCCCGTGGACCATCGAGAAGATATTGTAGGGCCAGTCCTCGTAGGTTGGGCGTAGGTAGCAGTGGGAGACGGCCTGGTAGTGCGCGAAGGCGTCGCCAACCTCGTCCACCCGCTCCTCCGGCACCTTCCAGACTCCCATCGCGTTCGCCCGGAAGCCCGCCTTGCGGTGGTAGAGCACGGCGGAGAAGCGGCGCATGATCTTACGGCGCTTCAGGTCGTGGGCGCGCTCCAGCAGTTCCTCCCAGGAGAGCCCGACCTGCTCGCCCCACAAGTCGAAGGGACGCGCGGTGAGCGGGATGTCCTCCTGCAGCGCCCGGATCGCCGCCTTGTCGTCCTCGGAGATGTTGCGGTCGGCGCCGGCCCGGTCCCGCTCCCCGTACTGCGGCGCCTCCTTTCTGGCGGTGGCCCCATGCTTCATGTCCAGAGTCACGCCTATCTTGAAGAGCTTGAGCGTCGGCAGGATGCGCGTCTTCTCGGCGCCGCTGATCCTGTGCAGCACGTCTACCGTGCCCTCCAGCCCCAGCCGGGAGTCGGGCGGGACGGCGACGGTGTACCAGAGGTTGAACTCGTTGTCGCGCTCGTAGTTGTGGGAGACGCCGGGGTGGGAGCTTATCGCCTTGGCGCCCTCGTTCAGCCTATCGGCGGGGATCCTCGCCGCGACCAGGCTCGACTCGTAGCCGAGAACCCGCGTGTCGAAGATCGCGGAGATCTGCCTTATCACGCGGCTGCGCTTGAGCACCTCGATCCTGCGGATCACCTCGTCCCCCGCGACCCCGACCTCGCGGCCGATGGCCGCGAAGGGCTCCCTCTCCAGCGGCACGTCACGCTGGATGAGGTTCAGTATGTCCTTGTCCACGCCGTCCATCATGCGGCTGCCGGAGATTGTGCTGACCACCCTTTAACGAGCCCTTCTCGAAGAGTTTGCTACGACACGATTGCATGATAACAGGGCAAACGGCCACAGCATAGGAATATTCTTACGTATCCCGGTAACGGGGCGGACACTCACGCCCTCTAAATCAAACGGCCGCTCCCTTATCCCCGCCCCTCAGCGCCGGTACGGGTCGTGGCGGCCGTACTCGCCCATCTGCGCAGCCAGGTACTCCTTCTCCTCTTCTATGTAACGCCTGATAGCGCGCCTGAACACCGGGTGTCGTATCTCGTGGGCGCTGTAGGTGACTGTCGGCAGGAAGCCGCGGGCGAGCTTGTGCTCGCCCTGCGCCCCCGACTCGAATAGCCCGATGCCCCGCTCGATGGCGAACTCTATCCCCTGGTAATAGCACAGCTCGAAGTGAAGATTCCGCACCACACGTCCGGTACCCCAGTAGCGCCCGTAGAGTGAGCCTCCCTTGTAAAAGTAGAGCGCGGCGGCTACGGGAAGTTTCCCGTCTCGTGCGAGCACCAGCAGAATACGGTCCCGCATCGTCCGAAAGACCTCACGGAAGAACGCCGCGTTGAGGTACGGAGAGCCCCACTTCCTGTCGTAGGTCGCCAGGTAGAACCCGTACATCGCCTCCGCGTGCTCGGCCGAGAGAGCCTCCCCCGTGAGGCGTTCGATGACGAGCCCCTCGTCCGCGAGCTGGCGGCGCTCGCGCTCGATCTGGCGCCGCCGCTTGCCCGTGAGTGCCTCAAGGTACTCGCCGAACGAGCCGTATCCCCGGTTGCGCCAGTGAAACTGCAGCGAGTGCCGTATCGCGTAACCTCGCCCCTCAAACTCCCCGACTTCACGCTCCGGCAGAAAGAGCGCGTGCGTTGAGCTGATCCCAAGCTCATCGCCGAGCTCCCCCAACGCATCGAGCAGGGCACCCACCACCGCCTTGCGGTCGGCCTCCGGACGCACGAGAAGCTTCGGCCCCGTCGCGGGTGTGAACGGGGCCGCCGCCACGAGCTTCGGATAGTAGGGCAGGCCGTGCTCCCGGTAGGCGTGCGCCCACTCCCAATCGAAGACGTATTCACCGTAGGAGTCGGTCTTGAGATAGAGGGGCAGTGCTCCCACGAGCCGCCCGCCCGCCTCGCACGCCAGGTAGACCGGCGACCAGCCGCTCCGGCGTCCCACGCTGCCCGATCGCTCCAGGGCAAGCAGGAAGTCGTGGTCGAAGAACGGGAACGCGGGCGGCTCCAGCGCGCGCCACGCCTCCCGCTCTACGCCCGAGACCGCGCCGACGCTCTCTACCCGCACGCCCCCTGCCACGGGCCAGCGCCGCCCTCGTCAATTCTCGTCTCCCGCCACACCCTGACGATTTTATCGTCCCGATGTGGCGGTGATCCTCCACTCTACCGCCTACGCTCTCTCGACGAGCCGCGCGAGACGCGGAGCGAAGTTCTCCAGCAGGTAGGGATGGCTGAGGACGGTGTTAAAGGAGAGAGCGCCCTTGAGCGGGTCGTCGCTCTCGGAGAGGTAGACGACTCTATCCTCCCGGACGGCGGCGAGGCGGCCGAAGAGCCTGTTCGACCGGATCTCCTCCTCGTCCGCCGGGCTCGCCGAGAAGCAGACGAGGACGTCGGCCTCGGCGAGCCCGAACTGCTCCTCGCTGATCTCCGCGTAGTAGTCGTCTTTCGTGGCGACCTCCGCCACCCTCTCCGGCAGCTCGAACCCGAGCGAGATGAAGAATTGGACGCTCCTGTCCGCCTCCGAGTAGAGGTAGAACAGGCCGTCGCCGGCCCCGATCACGGAGACCGTCGCCCCGTCGAAGGCGGAGTGCTCCTCTCTCGTCTCCGCGAACCGCCGCTCCAGGTCGGAGACGAGCCTTCGCGCCCTGTCCTCCCTGCCCAGCGCGCGCCCGATGATGAGCGTCTGCTGCTGCCAGGGGACGCCGTAGTCCACCCACCTATCAGATTGGGGAAGGGTAGGGACGAACTCAGAGAGGGTGTCGTAGTCGTCGCGACTCATCCCGGAGGAGATGCCGACGATAAGATCCGGCTCCAGCGCGGCGACCTGCTCGTAGTTTATGGCGTCGGCGGGGAGCAGCTCGGGCCCGGCGTCCCCAAGTTCGTCCTGAGCCCACGGCCAGACGCCGTTCGGCGGGTCACCGAACCACCTGCGTATGCCGACCGGCCGGACCCCGAGCGCGAGGAGGGGATCCTGGTCGGTGTACCCCACCGAGACGATCCGCTCCGGCGTTCCCTCGATGGTCGTCTGGCCGTACTTATGCTCCATGGTCCGGGTGGCCGCGACGGTCGTCTCCTCTCCACTACCGGCCCCTCCGCTGCACCCGGCCAGAAAGAGCGCGGCCGCGCCCCCGGTGAGAAAATCACGGCGGGTGAGGTCGTTGGAGATCCGGCTCCGTCCCGTCACCGTCAGGGTCTTCATCTCTCCTCCCTTTGAGGCTTCGTGACCTCTGTTTGCGGGTCGCCGTCCACGGCGGCGACGAGCATCGGCACGAGGTTCTCGATGAGGTACGGCAGGCTGAGAACGGTGGAGAACGAGAGCGCGGCAGCCAGAGGTCCATCGGGCTCCAGGAAGATGTCGCGGCCCTCGCTCACCACCCGAAGCCGCCGGTAGAGCGGGTCCTCCTCGACGGCCTCGCGGCGACCCTCCACGGAGATGATCCACACCAGCACGTCGGCGTCGAGCAGGTCGAGCCGCTCGCGGCTGATCGTAGTGAAGAACTCCTCGCCGGCAAGCTCCCGGACCCTCTCCGGCATCTCGAGCCCGAGCGAGGCGAGAAACCTCCCGCGAGCATCCTTCGGGCCATAGGCGCCATACTCTCCGGGAGCGAAGGAGTAGGCCACCACTCCAGTCGCTCCCCGGAACTCGGGGTGGCTCTCACGCGCCTGCTCCAGTCGTGCCTCGACGTCCTCGATCAGCCTCTTCGCCCGCCCTTCCCGGCCCAGGGCGCGTCCGACCGTGCGCGTCTGATCCTGCCAGGGTGCGCCGTAGTCGGGATGCTCGCCGGACTGAGCGACGGTCGGGGCGATCTCGGAGAGCGTCTCATACTCCTCTCTCGTGAGGCCCGAGTACGCGCCAAGAATGAGATCGGGCTCCAGACCGGCGATCTGCTCGAAGTTCAACTCGCCGGAAGGCAGGATCTCCGGCTCGGCTCCTCCCAATTCACCCTCCGCCCAAGGCCAGACGGCGCGCTCCCCGATCCAGGCCCGCACCGCGACCGGAACCACCCCAAGCGCCAGCGCCGGATCATGGTCGGTATAACCCACGGTGACGACCCGCTCCGGTGCCCCGGAGATCTCGGTGCCGCCGTACTTGTGCTCGATAACGCGCCTTCCGGCCGTCGTTCCCTCCGTCGAGCCACCACTCTCCCCGCCGCAGCCCGCAGCGCCGACCAATAACAGCCCACCCGCCCCCAGCAGAAACTCCCTGCGCGTGAACCCGCCCCATACACCCCTCAACTCCCGCATCGCCCCGCACCGCTCCGGAGACGATCGGTACCCATCCTCATAGCATCCCCCTCTCTAGCCTCGCCAGATATCGGCCTCAAAGCTTAATGGGAATCATTTGCAGGAGCTGTGATTCAGGTCAAATGAACCCGGTTAGCCGGGACGCGGATCGGGTGGAGCCTGTCGGCCCCGGCGTTGCGGCGGCAGGTTCTGGAGAGGTTAGTCCCTCTTCTGCATCGCTTTCTGGTACTCGGCGTGGACGGCCTGGATATCCCTCCAGACCAGGCGCTTGGTCTGCTTCAGCTCGTCGCCGCGCTGACGAAGTATGTAGGCGGGGTGGAAGGTCGCCATCGCCTTGACGCCGTTATCAAGGTCGTACCATTTTCCGCGGTCTTTGGTGATGCGGAAGTCTTTGTCTATGATCGTCTTGGCTGCGGGGCCGCCGAGGCAGAGTATGATCTGCGGCTTTACGGCCTCCATCTGGCCCTGCAGATAGGGGTTGCAGGCCCGGATCTCACCGGTCCTCGGCTGGCGGTTCTTCAGCCTTCCGCCCTCTTCCTGGGCCGCCCGGCACTTGACGATGTTGGTTATGTAGACCCGCTCGCGGCTAAGGTTCACCGCCGCCAGGATATCGTCGAGGAGCTTGCCCGCCCTACCCACGAACGGCAGCCCCGTAGCATCCTCGTTCTCGCCGGGTCCTTCGCCGACCAGCATCAGCGGCGAGTAGGGGTCTCCGGTACCGAAGACGGTATTCGTACGGGTTAGGGCCAGGTCGCAGCGGGTGCAGACCGC
>JBFLXF010000056.1:0-8496 GCA_040757515.1 Actinomycetota bacterium | reverse complement strand
TGTGTAGGAGTCCAGTTCCTTGACTATCTCCATCGCCCACGGTTCGACGTCGCCGGTCTCGTGGTCCACGCAGCCGTCCAGGTCCACGCCGCAGAAGGAGTCTCCCTCAGTGAAGACGAAGCCGATGCCATCGTAGCCTCTCTCATGGACGGCCTTTCGTGCCTCGGCCAAAGTGCCCCACATCTTGGGATCGTCGGCGCGGGCGTGGGCGTTACGCGTCGGCGAGTACGGGACCTTCGTTTTCTTGCCCATCCGCTCCTCAGCGCGCCAGCACACCCACTGCTTGAGATCCTTCGGCCTCATGTTCTCCGCCTCCTCGCAACGGTCCGGTGACAGGCTTCCTTGAGCGCTACTCTCTCGATGGCGATGCTTCTGGCCGCCGACCAATCGCGCCTGCGTATGGCATCCCGTTCCTCCAGCTCTAGACGCTCGATGCGCGAGGCGAGGACGGCGTCACCCGAGAAGGACGCCCGACTATCGTCCATCGCCAGTCCTCTCGGCGTGCCTGTTGTGCAGGCGCTCTATGTCCGACCGGGTGTAGTAGCGGTGGCCGCTCCTGGGGTCGCGGCGGGCCAGGGGGAAGAAACCCCATTCCTCGCCCTTCCTGAGCCACTCGGCGGAGATGCCAAGCTCTCGGGCCACTTCCGAAGTCTTGTAGGTCCTGTGGGTGGTGCTCGTGTCCTCGTCCATGCGTCCAAGATATGGGACACGAGAAACCTTGCGTACCGGAATTCGAAGGGTCGCCGAATTCCGGGGTGAAGCGGGGGTTCAGGCTATACCGGGCTCTTCTCCGAGCTCGCCGTCCCGCCGCTCCTCTTCCGTGAGACGCTTGAGGGCTTCTTCGGGGGAGATTCCCAGGGCCTCGGCTTCCAGTTCGGCCTCGCGCTCTATCTCGCTCGTGGCGAGCCAGAACACGGATTTGGCCTTCATCGCCTCGGTGTGTGTCCTCCAGCCTTCTGCGCCCAGAGCCTGCTCCATGACCTTCCTGCCGCGCCCGACCATCTTGCGGACGGTGGGGAGATCCCCCTTATGCGAGAAGTCGGCGGGGAGCGGCACGCCGAGCTCTTTGGCGATCTCGCGGTAGGTGAGACCGTCAACGTCCTTCAGTACGGCCGCCTTGACGTCGCGGGCGGCGACTCTGGTGGCGGCGACTGTTCCCCGACTCGGGGAACCGTACTCCAGGAAGGCCACGAGCTTGCGCAAGGACGCGAGGAAGTCGTTGACGTGTGAGCAGAGACCGGCGATGAGGGCGGCCCTGTCCTCCGGCGGCAGGTCATCGAAACCGGGGCGGTGGTAGCGGAGCAGCATCAGCACGTAGTCGAGCGCCTGGTGGTGGCGGAGCTTCTGGAGCGCCCCTCTGATGCGCCGTCCGCTTATGGCCTTCGTCCAGCGGTCCCACACGGACTCTCCGCGCAGGGGTGTGATCTCCGGTAGGACCTTGCGCAGCAGCCCGACGTCGAGAGTGCGGCCTTCGAGGACGGTCATGGCGGCGAGGATGGCCCTGTCGGTGCGCAAGGGTTCCTCGGAGACCAGGATCTCCCGGTAGCCCCGCTCGGGCGAGCGGGGGCCGTCGAGCCGGATCCAGACCGTCTGCCCCGAGTCCCCGAGGCGTACGGGAAAAGACTCGCCGTAGATAGGTAGGGAACTCGGCGTAGGCGAGAGGTCGTCGGCCTGCTGCTTGAGGGGAAGCCCGAGCGACTCCTCCATGCCGTAGTAG
This sequence comes from Actinomycetota bacterium, assembly GCA_040757515.1. Classification (GTDB taxonomy): domain Bacteria; phylum Actinomycetota; class Rubrobacteria; order Rubrobacterales; family Rubrobacteraceae; genus JBFLXF01. The sequence continues at coordinate 6,779 of JBFLXF010000056.1, read as the reverse complement.
CCTACCCGCGAGAGCTCATCGAGCCATTCGCGGGCGAAGGAGCGTAGGTCGGAGAAGCCGAAGGCCATGCCTGCGTAGAGGCCCTCCCGATAGGCTTCCCGGTCTCCATCCCACGGGGCGTAGTCCCAGGGCCTCCCGGTGGACGGCGGGCCTTCGGCCGGCGGGGGCAGGACCTCCCGCGCCCACCCGACCCGGAAGAACTCCTCCACCTCCTCGTCCGACCTGCTGGAGAGCAACTCGGAGAGGGCGGGGAACCCGCCCGCCGCCCGGCCGTCCTCGAACCGCTCACGGACCTCGGCCACAAGTCTCTCGTCTTCCAGGAGACGCTCGGCCAGAGATCTCCCATAAGCCTCCAGTGCCGGGCCGAAGGCGGGGCCGAAAAGTTCCTTCAATTCCTCCAGAAGCCTCCGCCTGTTCAAGTCTTAGGCTCTCCCTCCCTATGCTCCGCCGGCATGGTCTCCGGCCCCTTCTTCGGCTAACGTCGTCTGGGCGGGTGGATCACGTAGATCACCCGTCCCTGCACCTTCAACTCCTCGTCCGGCACGACGAGGTCCTCGTGATCGTCGTTCTCGGGCCTGAGTCTGACCGTCTCGCCCTCGCGGTAGAGCCGCTTGACGGTTACCTCTTCGCCGCCTCCGAGAAGCGCCACGACCACGCTGCCGTCCGGCGGGTCCTCATCCTCCTCGATGACCAGCAAGTCGCCGTCGTCTATGCGTGCCCCGATCATGGACTGCCCGACGACCCGGAGCAGATAGCGCCTCCTGTCGGGGCGAGAGCCGAGGAGCTCGGCGACAAGCGAGTACGCCTCGTCGCCGACCGCGATGGCCTCCAGCCCACGCCCGGCGGCGATTCGGCCCAGAAGCGGCATCTCGCCGGCGGCCTCCCATCCTTTGTCGGTGAGCCGCACACCCCGAGCTTGCCGGCCGCCCTCCCTGCGGACGTAGCCGGCCTCCTCCAACTTACGCAGGTGCTTGTAGGCGGTCTGGGAACTGCGCAGACTCACAGCTTCCCCCACCTCGCGCACGCTCGGCGGACCTTCGCCTCTGGCTGCCCGCCGAGCCAGGTAGCGCAACATCTCCATCCTCACTTCCAGGTTCTCCCGCACCATCGCACCTCAGAAGACGCCCCGAAGAGCACCTTAGCGCACTTCAACGCCTTATGCAAACTGTTGTTTGGCATATAGGAGTTCAAGGCATTGACTTCGAGCGGGGCGTAGATTGGTCGTGCGGCACAGTTTCGCCCTGGCGACGCCGTCGGGTAGAATGGAGTGGTTATGGACATGAAGCTCACGCTGCCGGACGAAGTGCTAGAGGTTCTCGGGCCAGACCCAGAGCGCGAGGCTCTCGAAGGCGTGTTGCTGCTCCTGGTCGGTGAGGGCAGGCTGCCCCTGGAGCGAGCGGGGGAGATCCTCGGCTTCAAGGATCGTGAAGAGGCGGCACGCTGGTACGCCGGGCGTGTTCATGCTCGACCGGATCTCACCGGCACGCCCGAGGAGATCGAGGAACCGGTGTTCCTCGAAAACCTCACACAAGAGGAGCTAGATAAGCTGGACAGGTTCCTCGACATTCCTCCGGCTGAGAAGGGTAGCGGCCTCTCCGACGTGAGCATCAACCACGACAAGTACCTCTACGGCGACGCTTGAGGGGCGTAGTCCTCGCGGACACGGGGCCGCTGTACGCTATCAGGGACCCCGACGACGCTTCGCACGGAAGGTCCCGCGAGGAGCTCGGGCGCCTCAAGGCGCAGCGCTTGAGGTTGGTCGTCACTTTTCCTACGCTTATCGAAAGCTATGCTCTGGTGCAGCGCAAGCTCGGGCTCGCGCAGGCGAGGTCTTTTCTGCGTTATCTGGTGCGAACCACGGTCCTCATCACCCCGACCGAAGAAGATCACAGAGGGGCCATTGGGCGCGTCTTGCGCTACCCCGACCAGGACATCTCGTTGGCCGACGCACTCTGCGCCGAGATAAGCGACAGGATAGAAGCGCCGGTGTGGACCTACGACCACCACTTCGACGTCATGGGCGCCCGCGTGTGGCGGGCATAGATCCCCGTCTACGCTACCCCTACCGTTACTAAGCGATGTCCGCGTAGCGCCGGCCTTCAAGCCAGCGGTCGAGCTCCTTGCGGCTCACCCGCACGCTGCGGCCGATCTTGACGGCCGGGATCTCTCCGTCGGCGACCAGCTCGTAGGCGCGGCTACGGGCGATCCTCAGAACCTCCGCCACCTCCGGGACCTTCAGGTACTCGTGCTCTTCGTCCACGTACTCCTCCTGCGTTCGGTTGCGATCAGGAAGATCCTACGGCGTGGCGTGGGGATTGCGTACCGGAATTCGGAAGGTCGCCAAATTCCGGGTATAAGAAGAGGGTTCATTGGGCTCTCGTGGCCGGCGAAGCTTACTGCAACCGTACTGCAACCGGGCCAGAACACGCCGGTACACGACGGACTGAGTAATGCACCCGTTACTCAAAAAGACCTGCAAAATAGGACAATTCAGGACGGCACAGGACGGGCCGGAATCCGCCTCCCGCGACTACGAATCAGAAGGTCGCAGGTTCGAGTCCTGCCGAGCGCGCTCTGAAGGTTCTCCGCAGTCTGCGGGCTCTGTTCTTGAGGACGCGCTATCGAGACGTCCACACCCTGCTCAATACCGGCGGCCCCTCTGACGTTCGATATCGAAGCTGGCCGACTCGGAGACGGCCATGACGGCCATCACGCCGCACTGCACCGGATCGCTCACTACGAGGTCGGCCGCGTCGGGAACGCCTCCAGCCATGTTCAAGGAGAAGACGAGGATCCCCTTCTCGCGGACCTCGCGCACCGCCCGGGCGACGTCGCCTCCCATCAGGGCGCCGGCGAGCACCACCGCCACCGCTCGCGGCAGGCGGGCGACAGCTCTTATAGCCGCAGCCAGTTCCGCCTCTCCGACGAGGGGGATGGTGTCTACGGAGATCTTCTCGCCGCGGATGTTGTGCCGGTCGGCCTCGGAGACCGCCCCGATGACCACCTGCCCCACCTGCGCGCCGCCGCCGACGACGATGATCCTCTTGCCGTAGACCTTCCAGAAGGACGGCGCGCGTTCTACGGAGCGGACCATCGGCAGCGCCCGAAGCCCCTCCATGAGCTTCCGGGCGTCCGCAGCGTTCTCCAGCTCCAGGTGAATCGTCGAGAGCCCACCGCGCCGCTCGGCGATGTCCACATGGGCAATGTTCGCCCGGTGCTCGAGGATCACGCCTGTAATGGCGTGCAGCACCCCTGGTTCATCCGGAGTACGGACTACGAGAGCGAGCGGATCATGGTCCACAAAGTCCTCTCTGTGCGCGCGCGCCATCGCACGTGCATTCTACTCATTCGCCGGTCCTACGACGAGCCGGAGGTCAGACGCTGCCGCGCAAGCGCGCGGCGGCCTCGGTGCGGTTGCTCACGCCAAGCAACTTGTAGGCGGCGCGCAGATGCTGCTTGACCGTGGACTCGGAGAGATAGAGCCGCCGGGCGATCTCGGCGTTGCTCAGGCCCTCGACGACGAGCTGGAGTATCTCGCGCTGGCGGTGAGAGAGGAGATCCACACCCTGCGTCCCCTCACCGCCCACCAGGTATTCGAGCAGCTTCCGCGGCGCGACGACCTCACCCTCGGCGGCGAGCCCGACCGCGCGCCTGACCTGATCCGGCCTCATCCCGGCGTGTATAAAGCCCCGGGCCCCGGCCTCGAGAGCAACATGAGCCGCCGGCAGATCAAGGGTCGGGCCGAAGACGACGATCGGAGACTCGGACACGAGCCTGCGTACGCGCCGCACACGCTCTGCCATCCCTCTTGCGCCGTCTGCATGAGAGCAGATAACGCAGGAGAGGCTCGCGTCATCCGGCGGCTCCGGGCCCGACCACAGACGCCATTCATCCCGCAAAGCGTGCCTGAGTCCCAGCAAGGCGACGGACTCCGACGAGCAGGCGATCCAGAGGTTTCGCAAACACCCGTCATCGCCCTCCCTGCCTGTCTGATGCACCGCGCGACTGCCCTTTCCCGACGAGATCCCCACCCGGTTCGAGCAATGTTACATCCTGCACTACAGAGGCGCAACGCCTTTGAGATCCGGTCGAGGTGCTCGCCAACCGCTATCCCTGCGAATGGTATATCGTATGCACAGATACCTGGTCCGGGGGGCGCAAATGGCTGAGACTCGGAGTTCTCTCTTCAGAAACTCCGGTTTTCTAAAGCTGTGGGCCGGTCAGGCCGCATCATTCATAGGCGACGCCGTCGCCATGGTCGCTCTGGTGATACTGGTGGCCGAGATAACCGGCGAAGCCGCGGCGGTCGGCGGAGTGCTTCTGGTCCGGCTCGTGCCCACACTGGCGAGTCCGTTCGCCGGGGTCGTCGCCGACCGGATGGACCGGCGGCTGTTGCTGGTGACCGGAGACCTGGTCCGGGCGATCCTCGCACTCGGGCTCGTCTTCGCTCGGGATCTGCCAATCGTCTACGCGCTAGTCTTCGGGATGGGCGTGGCCCGTACCTTCTTCAACCCGACCATCCGGGCCGCCTTCCCAAGCGTAGTCGGCATGGAGCACCTGACCCGGGCCAACGGCATCATAAGCGCCACGTTCAGCGTCTCGATCACGGTCGGACCTGCCCTCGGCGGCCTGCTCGTCGCAACCGTGGGGATCGAAGCGGCCTTCCTGCTGGACGCGGCAACGTTCCTGATCTCCGCGGCCTTCCTCGCCCTGCTCCCACTCCCACGCCCCGAGAGGGAAGAGGAGGCCGGGTTCTTCGAGGAGCTTAAGGGAGGACTCGGCTATCTGAGTACGGCGCGGGTACCGCTCGCTTTGGTAATCGGGGCGTTCTTCACCGTGCTCGCGGTAGACCTTACCGTCCCGGCGGAGGTGTTCCTCGCCAGAGAGACCTTCGAGGTCGGGAATACGGGCTACGGCCTGCTCGTGAGCTTCTGGGGCGCGGGTATGGTGGCCGGTAGCACCCTCATGGCTGCGCTGGCAAACAGAGCGAAGCTGCTCCCCGTCTACTTCGCGGGTATCTTCGTCTCGGCGGCAGCGCTCGCGGGTACCGGCCTCTCCCCCACCTTCGCCATCGCACTGGGGGCGCTCACGATCGCCGGCATCGCAAACGGCATAGACAACGTAACCACCGATACCATCCTTCAGGAGTCCGTCCCCGAAGCCTTTCTCGGCCGCGTCTTCTCGACCCGCTTCCTCAGCTACAGCCTTGCCGAAGCCCTCGCCTATCCCGCCGGCGGCCTCCTCGTTGACGCCACGGGTCCGCGCTCGACCTACCTGACCGCAGGCCTGGGCATGGCCGCGGCCGGGCTGCTGGTGTTACTGCTGGCGACTGCGGCCCCCGTAAAGAAAACCAGAGGAGACCACACCCCCTGACCAAGAGGAGCAGTCCGAGACATACAAGAAGACGCGAAAAGGGACATTATATGGACATTTTCGCGTAGCATAAGGTGCCACCGAACAACGTAATATTGTAGCATTGACTCCAACGTAGCGAGGGGAGGTAAACAGAGCGGTAGGACACAAGCGTTAGACAGGTCGAGAGGATCCGGTTGCAGCGTAGAGCCTCCGAACACGAAAGAGGGAGGTGATCTGTCATGGCCAAGAGGAGCTGGTAACAAGAGGCCGAAGAGATCGCACAGAAGAAACATCAGCCAAGGAGACGCTTAAATGGCCAAAAGAAGCTGGTAGCACCGAGTCAATGAGACGTTTTGAGAGAGTGAGAAGAAGGGAGGAGCCTATGGCCAAGAGGTCGTGGTAAGGCTTCGTGCCTCGTAAAACTTGTGCAGGTATCGGGCCGCGTGTAAGATTCTCGCACTGCGGTTCTGGGCTCTGCATGGGTTAGGGTGCTGTTTGCGCGAGGCGAAGCTAGAAGCTTATATAGGCGGGCTCATAGCCTTCTCGATCGGATCTGTTGCGCTGTGGATCTACTGGCACGGCTTTGTGTGGGATTATCGGTTCGCAGTCGCCGCAGTGGTTCTCGCCGGCTTCGTATTTCTAGGAGATGTCTGTTCCATTCAGGTAAGCGAGCGCTCCAGCATCGGTGCCTGGGACATTGCATTGATAGTAGCCGTCGCCGCGCTAGGTCCAGTGTGGGCAGCGCTGGCAGCACTCCCGTCAGCAGCATTCGTGGGCTGGCGCAATCCGCTGCGCGTCGTCTACGAGATCGGTCATAGCGCAACCATCGTATTTGCAGCAGGCGTCGCATTCTCTTTTGCGTCTGAGCCTTTATTTATCGGAAGCTCCTCGTCGCTTTCCACGGTTTTTTACGCAACCTTGGTAGCCGGCATGGTTCTGGTTGGAGTGAGCGAGGCCGTAAACGGCCTTTTGTTCAAGATCAAGTACGGGCAATCTCTCAATGAGACATGGAGCGAGATCGTACAGCCCTATCTTATATCCGATGCCATTAACATCCTTACCGCAGGGATGAGCGTCCTTGCATTGATAGCCTACGGTCCCCTGGCTGCCATCGTTGTGGTCGCCGGATCTGTGGGGAGCCAGGCATTGGTGTACCGCTCGCGGGAGCAGGTGAAGGAGATAGCGAGTCTGCGGGCCAGGGTAGGGTCGCTGGAGGACGCCCTGACGAACTCGAACACGACGTTCGGGCTCATGATGATCTGGGACCTGGGCCGCAAAGACGGCTACACTCACCATCACGCCGCCGCCACCGCCGTCTACGCCGCAGATATCGCCAGGGAGATGAAGCTGGAGGAGAGCCGTGCCGAGCGGCTGCGTATGGCCGGGCTCCTGCACAACATAGGCATGTTCAGCCTCCCCGACGA
>JBFLXF010000055.1:0-8519 GCA_040757515.1 Actinomycetota bacterium | reverse complement strand
CAGGAGATCCTGGATCGCGCTCCGGCACGCTTCCGGTCCGACGCGGGAGAGTGGGTCGGCATATCGGGCCGGGCGCGGGTCGTGGCGTACAACACCGAGGAGCTAGACGAGGAAGACCTTCCTCCCACCATCTTCGATTTCACCGACCCGAAGTGGGAGGGCAGGATCGGCTGGGCGCCCACCAACGGGTCGTTCCAGGCCTTCGTGACCGCGTTGCGGGTGCTTGAGGGTGAGGAGCGTGCACGGGCGTGGCTCGAAGGCATAGAGGCCAACGACCCGAACGAGTACCCGGACAACTCCAGCATCGTTCAGGCGGTCGGCGAAGGCGAGGTGGACGTTGGCTTCGTCAACCACTACTATGTGCTTCGCGCGAAGGAGGAGCAGGGCGAAGACTTCCCGGCGGCCAACTACTACCTTAAGGATGGCGACCCCGGTGCGCTCGTCCTCGCCGCGGGCGCAGGCATAATCGACACGGCGCAGAACCCCGAGGCCGCGCGCGAGTTTCTGGACTATATGCTCTCCCAGGAGGCGCAGCAGTACTTCGCCGAGGAGACATTCGAGTACCCGCTCGTCGAGGGCGTCGAGCCCGCAGAGGGACTGCCGCCGCTCTCTGAGATACAGAGCCCGGAGGTCGACCTGAGCAACCTCGACGACCTGCAGGGCACGCTGGAGTTGTTGCGAGAGACGGGAGCGCTGTAGGGCTTGGCAGTTCTGCCTTCGAGACTGGCGAGGAGGCCGCGAGGCGCCGGAAGGACGCCCCGCAGGCGGCCTCCGGTCTTGCTCCTCGCCCCGGCGGGGCTCGTCGTGGCGGCGATGGTTCTGCCGCTCATATACCTCGTGGTGCGGTCGCTGGAGGGTGGATGGGAAGAGTTCGCGGAGGTACTGCTCGAAGCAGAGACCCTCGCCGTGCTCGCCAGAAGCGCGCTTCTCGCGGCGGCCGTCACGGCGGCCTCGGTGGCCGTCGCCGTGCCGCTTGCCTGGCTGACCGCGCGCACCGATCTCCCGGGACGGAGGGTATGGGCGGTGCTGGGGGCGCTGCCGCTCGTGATCCCCTCTTACGTCGGTGGGTTCGTGCTGGTGAGCGCGCTCGGCCCGCGCGGGATGCTGCAGGAGGCCCTGGAGCCCTTCGGCGTGGAGCGGCTGCCGGAGATCTACGGCTTCCCCGGCGCCGCTCTGGCGCTCACGCTCTTCACCTACCCCTACGTCTTTCTGACGGTGCGCGGCGCCCTGCGCGGGATGGACCCCTCACTCGAAGAGGCCGCGCGCAGCCTCGGCAGCGGCGGGCGCGAGACCTTTTTCCGGGTAACGCTGCCGCAACTGAGGCCCGCCATAGTGGCCGGTGCGCTGCTCGTCGCGCTCTACACCTTGAGCGACTTCGGTGTCGTCTCACTCCTGCAATACGACAGCTTCGCGCGGGAGATCTACCTGCAGTACCGCTCCGCCTTTGACCGGACTCCGGCGGCGATCCTGGCCCTAATGCTGGTCGCCCTTACCGCCGGGATACTGGTGCTCGAAGGCCGTACCCGCGGCCGCGCCGGCTACCACAGAAGCGCCGCCGGAGCCGCCCGCCGGGCCTCCACGGTGCCGCTCGGGCGCTGGCGCTGGCCGGCTCTCGCCTACTGCGGCACCCTGGTGACCCTAGCCCTCGCCGCGCCGGTCGGGGTGCTCGCATTCTGGCTCGTGCGCGGGCTGCTGCAGGGCGAATCGCTCAGACCGCTGTGGGCCGCAGCCTGGAACTCGGTCTATGCATCGGGACTCGCTGCCGCGGTGACGGCGCTCGCGGCGCTGCCGGTCGCTATCCTGGCCGTCCGGTATAAGGGCAAGACCACAGGCTTTGTCGAGAGAGCGACCTATCTCGGGTATGCGCTGCCGGGGATAGTGCTGGCGCTTGCGCTGGTCTTCTTTGGGGCGAACTACGCGCCGTGGGCCTACCAGACGCTGGGTCTCCTTATCTTCGCCTACACGGTGCACTTTCTGCCACAGGCGGTCGGGGCGACGAGGTCGGCGCTGCTGCAGGTGAAGCCGAGCGTCGAAGAGGCGGCGCGGGGATTGGGACGCGGTCCGGCGGCGGTGCTCGCCACGATCACGGCCCCGCTCGCGAGCTCGGGGATACTCGCGGGCGCATCCCTGGTATTCTTGACGACCATGAAGGAACTGCCTGCGACGCTGCTCTTGAGTCCCATCGGCTTCGAGACGCTGGCGACCAGGATCTGGAGCGCCACCGCCGACGCTTTCTTTGCGCGGGCGGCGGCGCCGTCTCTGCTCCTGATCGCCCTGTCGGCCCTGCCGATGTACCTCCTGCTCATAAGGGAGCGCGCCAGGTGAGCGCCGGAGCGATGGTCCGGCTCTCCGGCGTCAGCCGCAGCTACGGCCCCGTCGAAGCAGTGCGTCGGGTGAATCTGGAGGTAAGGCGAGGTGAGATCCTGGCTCTCCTCGGTCCCTCCGGCTGCGGCAAGACGACGACCCTGCGCCTGATCGCCGGCTTCGAGCCTCCCGATACGGGCACCATCGAGGTCGGCGGCCACCTCGTCGCCGGGCCGGATACGTTTCTGCCCCCGGAGAAACGCCGCGTCGGGATGGTCTTCCAGGACTACGCGCTCTTCCCCCACCTAACCGTCGCCCAGAACGTCGCCTACGGCCTCCCGCGGGGCAGGAAGCGCCAGGCGCGCGTCGAGGAGGTGCTCGCCCTCGCGCACCTCGAAGGGCTCGGCGATAGGATGCCGCATGAGCTCTCCGGCGGCCAGCAGCAGCGCGTCGCACTCGCCCGCGCTTTAGCCCCCGAGCCCGCAGTCGTCCTCCTCGACGAACCCTTCTCCAACCTGGACGCTGCTTTGAGGACGCGCGTGCGGCAGGAGATGCGTGAGATACTGGGCGCAGCCGACGCCACCGCCGTCTTCGTCACCCATGATCAGGAGGAGGCTCTAAGCCTCGCCGACGAGGTCGCCGTGATGCTGGACGGGACCGTGGTCCAGACCGCCCCACCCGAAGACCTCTACCACCACCCGGCCAGCCCCGAGGTAGCACGCTTCGTCGGCGAGGCTAACTTCCTGCCCGGCGAGGCGAGGGCGGGCTGCGTGCGGTGCGCGCTCGGTGAGATACCGGCCTCCTGTCCCTTCGACGGCGCAGTCGATGCCATGCTGCGCCCTGAAGCTCTGCGCCTCACCGCCGACCCGCAAGGCGAGGCCACCGTCGTGGGCCGGGAGTTCTACGGCCACGACCAGCTCCTCAAGGTCCGCCTCGACTGCGGCGCCGTGGTTCATGCGCGCCTCGGCGGTGGTCCCGGCATAAAGGTCGGCGAGCGCGTCCGTGTGGAGGTCGCCGGCCGGGCCGTCGCCTTCCCGAAGGCTTAGCCCTACCTGGAGTTACGGCTCCGCCTCTGTGGCTCCTCCCAATCTGCGAAGACTAGAGCTACGCTGGGCACGGCCAGCGACCAAGTGCGCGCCTTGGAGGACACGGGACTCTTGGGCCTCGTCCGCAGGGAGCAGCGAAGAAGCGCGGTGGAACACTACTACACCGCAGTCGAGTGGAGCACGTGGGCGTCCATTACGGCACCGTTAAAGCGAACGGTGGCGTCCTCGGGGATAGCCCAGATCGGGAAAGACGTGTCTTCCGCCGTCGCCTCCGGCGGCTTCGATAAGCCATACTCGTCGCACCCTAGTCGCAGGATAGTGGGGTTAGACGAAATAGGCGCAGGCCAGCTGGCGGAAGAAGTAGACCGTTTGATGGAAAGAGCTTCGGAGATCGAGGCGGAGTGCAAGGAACGGAACAGAGCATCCGGCGAAGAGCTCGTGGCTCACGCGAGCTGGCGCTGCTGCTGTTTGAAGCCCCCGATCATAGGGGGGATCACGGGCTTTCCATCCGCCGACCTCTTTGAGGAACTTGGCGGTGATCCACGGTCGTCGCCGCGTGTTCTCGCTAGAATGGCGTGCAGCTCAGGTCAGGAGGAGAGGCATGCGGGTATTCGGCATAGACGTTGGGGGGTCCGGGATCAAGGGCGCGCCGGTGGACACACGGACCGGCAAGTTGCTGCGCGAACGGGTACGCATCAAGACGCCGCAGCCGGCGACGCCGGAGGCGATGGTAAAGACGGCGGCGGCGGTAGTGCGCGAGTGCGGGTGGAAAGGACCGGTCGGGTGCGGGTTCCCGGCGGTCGTAAAGGGCGGCGTGGTGAGGACGGCGGCGAACATAGACGAGTCGGCCATCGGCTTCGACTTCGGGGGAGCGCTCGCGGACGAGCTCGAAATGCCGGTGCGCGTGATCAACGACGCCGACGCCGCCGGCCTCGCGGAGATGCGCTGGGGCGCCGGGCGCGGCGAGGGCGGGGTGGTGTTGATGATCACGCTCGGCACCGGCATCGGGACCTCGCTCTTCGCCGGCGGCAGGCTCGTTCCGAACATGGAGCTCGGGCACATCGAGATCGGGGGCGAGGACGCCGAGTGGCGTGCCTCGGATGCCGCCCGCAAGCGCGAAGACCTTTCCTGGAAGCAGTATGCCGCGCGTCTCGACGAGTACCTGCGCCGCGTCGAGTACCTGTTGTGGCCCGATCTGATCGTGATCGGCGGCGGTATCAGCAAGAAGTCCGAGAAGTTTCTACCCCGGCTCACCAACCGCACCAAGACCGTCCCCGCACAGATGCTGAACGAGGCCGGCATAGCCGGCGCCGCCCTCGCCGGAATGCCGGAGCAGGTAGTGGTGGAAGCGACCGGGTAGCCGCTAACCCCCGCGCAGCAGCGCGACCACCTCTGCCCGCCGGGCGGCGTCCTCCGCGAAGACGCCCCGTGCAGCCGAGGTGACGGCGACGGCTCCTCGCGTGCGCGCCCCGCGCATCGTCATGCAGGTGTGCTCGGCCTCCGCGACGACGAGCGAGCCTAGAGAACCGAGCCGGTCATAGAGCGCGTCGGCGACCTGGGCCGTCAGGCGCTCCTGGAGCTGCGGCCTTCGGGCGTAGCCTTCGACGAGAGCGACAACCTCCGAGAACCCGAGCACCTTGCCGGCGGGTACGTAGGCGACGTGCGCCTTTCCGATAAACGGCAGATGGTGATGCTCGCACAGAGAGAGCAGGGGCACGTCCCGCATGAGAACGAGATCGCGGCTCTCGTCGGCAAAGGAGACCTCGAGGTGGCGTCCCGGATCCTCGCGCACTCCTGAGAATAGTTCGGCGTAGGCGGCGGCGACGCGGGCGGGCGTCTCGCGCAATCCCTCGCGTTCGGGGTCCTCGCCGATGGCGAGGAGGATCTCGCGCACAGCCCGCTCGATGCGCGCCGCGTCAGCGTCCACGGGCCTGACCCTTCACCAGAGACGGCAGTTCGCTCAGGTCCCGGATCACGTACGTCGCCTCGGGCGCTTGCAGGCCGCCGCTCCGATCCACGAGCACGGCGTCTATGCCGGCCCGCGCTGCCCCCTTCACGTCGGCGACGGGGTCGTTGCCGACCATGACGGTCCGGTCGCGCTCCGCGCCGCTTGCCCGCAACGCCTCCTCGAAGATGCCCGACCCGGGCTTCTCCACCCCTACTACGGCCGAAGCGATCACGGCGTCGAAGTACCGCAGCCAGCCGAGATCCCTCAGAACCTTCACCAACTCCACGTCCCAGTTAGAGACGGCATAGACGCCAGCGCCCGTCTCGCGCAGCTCACGCATCACGCGCTCGGACTCAGGGTAGGGATTGAAAGAGATCCTGCGCTCCGCAACCTCCTCCAGTAGCTCCGCAGGGGCCTCTACCCCTAGCTCCTGCGCCACCGCCAGCGCGTTCGCCCGCCGGAATTCCCTGAGCTCCTCCGACGTACGGTACTTGATGTTCTCCGCAATGTGGCGCTTTATACTCTCCAGCACCGGCCCCGCCGCCCTCTCCACCGTCAGCTCCCCGCGCGCGTGGGGCGAGAGGTCCTCGACATATCCCCTCACGTCCAGGTCCATCCATAAGAGTGTCCCATCCACGTCCAGAAAGACCGCGTCGTACCTGCGCCCGTCGCCAGAATACGCTGTCGTCACGCTTTGCTCCCTGCTGTAACTCGCGAGTTACTTGCATCCAGAGTATAAACCGGGATGTCCGGGACCGGGATCAGGAGACGCCGGTCACGGCCCATTTGCGGCCACGGAAGCGTACCCCGCACGTAGCGCGAGCCGGGCAAGCCCGGGCAAAGGTGACCAACGATCGCGGTATACGAGAGGATGTAAGTCGGCTCGGCGGCTAAGGCTCCGATGGCGGGCAGAGCCAGGCGCAGCATCTCCCGGTCGTAGCGGCGCGAGGCCGCTGGCTTGCCGGGTGTCAGATCACCTCGGCCTCGAAGCCGTACTCTCCAGCAAGCCTCTGCATAGCGTTGTCCACGTCGCCCGCGGAGTCGTCTGGGACGTAGAAGTATACGGTCTGCGGGTAGGTATTCTCGTCCGGCTCAGAGCGGATGTGTTCGTAGTCCACCCCGAGCGCATCGAGGGCGTCGCGCACCGCCTCGACCGCCGCCTCGCTATCCACGTTCGCGACCCTCAGCATGGTGTCTCCGGCCATCGCAGCCTCCCTATGCCGCGAAATCGAAGTCGAGGAACTTACCATCCTTCTGGACGAGCTCGCCGTCGGCGTAGAGCTCGCCGCCGGAGCGGAGGTCACAGATCAGGTCCCAGTGCACGCTGGAGTCGTTTTGGCCGCCGGTCTCGCTGTAGGAGCGCCCGATGGCCAGATGCACCGTGCCGCCGAGCTTCTCGTCGAAGAGGATGTTTCGGGTCGCGCGCGGGATGTCGTAGTTCGTCCCAATGCCGAGTTCCCCGAGATAGCGCGCCCCGGCGTCGGCCTCGAGCATCGCGTTGAGGTACTCCTCGCCCTTCTCCGCGCTCGCTTGGACAACCTTCCCATTCTCGAAGCGAAACCTCACGCCCGAGACCTCGCGCCCGGCGACGGCGACGGGGATACCGAAGTAGATCTCGCCGCTCGCTGAGTCCTCCACGGGTCCGGTAAAGACCTCCCCATCGGGCATGTTATGCGTCCCGTCGGCGTTGATGAACCTTCGTCCCTCGACGGAGAGGGTGAGATCGGTACCGGGACCGACTATCCGGATCTCCCTGGCCGTCTCCAGCCGCTCGATGAGCCGCTGCTGCTCCTCCGCGCGGCCTTTCCAGAAGGCCACCGGATCCTCCCGGTCGAGCGCCATCGCCCGAAAGACGAACTCCTCGTACTCTTCGAGTCCCATCTCGGACTCCTGGGCGAGAGCGTTTGTCGGAAAGAGCGTGAGGGTCCAGGTCCCCTTCTCCAGCATGAGGTCCTGCAGGGGCTTGTTGAGCTTACCAAGCCGCTGCTGCTTGGCAGGGTCCACGTTCGCCAGCGAGCGCGTGTTCTCCGGGGCGAGGATGCCGATCTGGGCATCCACCTCCTCGTAAGTGAAGCGCCGGATCGAGGGTATCTCGGAGTAGTGCACCTCGCGGGCGTGCTCGAAGAAGAGCTCCTGCATCCCCGGCAGGGAGACCTGCGGTATGGGGAACGCGCCCCTCTGCAACAGCCGGGCGTAGATCTCCTTCACCAGAGGCTCGGCGGCGGTGGTCGCGGAGACGAGCACCTGGTCCCCCTCCTCCACACCGCCGACCGAGTAGTCCACCAGCAAACGCGCCAGCTTCTCCAGCCGCTCGTCCCTCATGCCACCGCTCCTTTCTAAAACGGATACCGGCGAAAGCTTACCACCCCCGCCCGCGGCTTCAGCGTCCCGCAAGCCCCTCCCGCGCGTAGCGCAGCGCCGCCGACATCCGCTCCCTGATAGTCTCCGGGTCCGGGGCACCGAGCGGCCAGGGCTTGAGCTCCAGACTGATCGCACCCTCATACCCGTCGCGCGCGAGCGCGGCCAGGAACGGCTTCAGCGGCAACCGCCCCTTGCCGGGAATCCGGTGCTGATCCCCACCAGACAGGTCGGAGTCCGATAGGTGAACGTGTCGCAGGCGGTCTCTCAAAACGGAGTAGGCCCGCATCAGATCTACCCCGCTCGCCCCGGCGTGGCTGGTGTCGAGCGTTACGTCGCTCAGACCCGCCAGGTGCTCCGGAAGGTGGCAGGTGCGGTAGCGCCGGATGCCGAACGGGCGCCTGGGCTCTCCCTTCGGCATGTTCTCCACCGCGACGCGGACACCCTGCTCCCGCGCCTCCCGCAGCGGTCCCCCGGCCCAGCGCCCGAGCGGCCTTCCGGGTGGCGGCGGATGCGCCACGACCACGGGCACCTCCAGGGTCCGGGCCAGCTTCGCGACACGCACGAGCGTCTTCTCCGGACCCAGGTTCCAGGCCCCGCGGTAGAGCGGCGGGTGCAGCGCCAGGATGGGGAGATCGTGCCTCTCGCGCAGGTGGTCCAGGTAGTGCGCCTGGTGGGTGTCCCAACGGTCGTCCAGCATGATCTCCACGCCGTCGTAACCAACCTCCGCTGTCCAGTTGTAGACCCGCGCGAGGCCGAACGGGTGGAGCGATCCCGTCGAGAAGACGACGGGCGCGCTCAACGGCGGCCCCGGATCTCGAGGAACTGCGCGATGGTCGAGGGCGAGTGGTTCTGGTAGTGGT
>JBFLXF010000054.1:0-8583 GCA_040757515.1 Actinomycetota bacterium | reverse complement strand
GGGTCGGCGCCGTCCAGGATCTCCGGCGCGATATAGCCGGGTGTTCCGACGGCGAATCCCACCCTGGTGAGGCGCGTGTCCCCGGCCCGGTAGGCGACGCCGAAGTCCGTGAGCTTTACCCGCCCGCGGGAGTCCACCAGGGCGTTTTGGGGCTTTATGTCGCGGTGGATGATTCCCTGTCCGTGAGCGTAGACGAGGGCTTCCAAAATCTGGGCGAGGGCGTCGGTGATCTGATCGGCGTCGTAGACGCGAGCAGCCTCATCTAGCGGCATCCCGTGCACGTACTCGGTGACCAGGTAGATCTCGTGCTCGCCGGGGATGACCTCCAGGGTCTCAACGATGTTCTTGTGCTTGAGGCCCTCGGCTATCTGCCCTTCGCGCAACGCCCGCGAGCGCTCGCCGGCGCTGTAGACCGGGATGATCTTGACGGCCACCTCGCGGTTGCGGAACAGCCCCCCGCGTGCCTCAGCCCGCCAGACGGTCGCGAACCCGCCGCGCCCGACGATCTCGGCCAGCGCGTAGCGTCCCTGTCCCTCGATGTAGCGCGTCTCGGCCACGACCTCGGGATATTGTATAGCCTATGACATCCCTTTGATACCGGAGAGCATGGAGACCGTTAGCCTTCGTCTCTTCTCCCTGGTACAATCCGGCAGGTGCCGGAACCCTCCCGGATGTGCACACCGGGATATCTGCGGGCGAGTGGCGGAATTGGTAGACGCGCTAGGTTCAGGGTCTAGTGGCCGAGAGGCCGTGGGGGTTCGAGTCCCCCCTCGCCCACACCGCACAGGGGGTGTCGCATAACAGAGCGCAGGTCGCACAGAAGCGCCTCGAAGTCCCGCCGCGCGAAGAGACCCTCGGGTTCGAGGCGCCCTCAGCAGCGGCGCGCCAGGACCCTACCCCCCTGGCTGACGCTTCTGGGATCTTTCATGCTCCTTCTAGTCGCCGTCTCGTTCATTTTCTTCGTCGTGCGTGGCTGCGTGGCGACTCAGGAGTCCACCCAGATCCGTAAGTACGTCACCAGCTCGGATAGCACGCTGGCCGAGTCTGCGAACCTGGGCAACGAGCGGCTGCAGAAGGTTCTCGCCGACTCCGGCGGCGATCCCGCCAAGCTGGAGAAGGCTGCGCTCGGCGAGGTGGCGGACAGGTCCGAGGATCTGTATCTCCGGGCGCTCCAGAACGAGGAGGTGCCGCCCGAGTTCCGGGATGCCCACCACTATCTGACGACCACACTCGGGATACGCGCCGATGCCACCCGTAATCTGGTCGAGGCATCCTCTGGGGACGCCGACGCCTTCCAAAAGGCGCTGGCCACGGCGATCGAGGACTATCGCCTCAGCGACAGCATCGCGATAAATCACTACGTCCCCGCGGTGCAGGAGGCGCTGGAGAGCGTGGGACAGCGCAACGACAGCAGCTATCTGGAGGAGCCGCAGCCGTTCATGGACTACGATGAGCTGGGTTTCGACGCTCCGGCCCGGGCCGCGACCTCCGGACGGAGCGACCCGAACGCCCTGCACGGGGTCGAGATCACGTCCGTCGAGGTCGGCGGCCAGCCTCTCTACCCGGGCGGCAACGTCATCCTCACCGCCTCGGATAAGTTGAACTTCACCGTCACCGTGACCAACGGCGGCGAGGTGGCCGAGACCGCCGTCCCCGTGGAGGTCATCCTGAACACGGAGGCCGAGCGGCAGTCGCAGACGGTAACCATAGAGCGGATGGAACCCAACGGCGGGACGGCGACCGTGGAGCTTACCGAGTTCAGGCCCGGCGAGCTCGACGAGACCGCCGAGGTCACGGTCGAGGCCGGGCCGGTGAAGTACGAGGAGTTCCTGGAGAACAACACGCTCACCGGTAGCGTGACGTTCGGGCTCTAGAGGGAGGAGGGGCTTGGTAACGGCGATAGTGCTCGTCACGACCGAGGGGGAGAGGGTGCAGGAGGCGGCCCAGGCGATGCTGGATATAGAGGGCGTCACCGAGGTCTACTCCGTCACCGGCCCCTATGATCTGGTGGTGATGGTGCGCATCCCGGACTTTGAGAGACTGGCCGAGATCGTGCCGGAGAAGATCGCCCAGATCCCAGGCGTCGCCCGCACCGAGACGATGGTCGCCTTCCGCGCCTACTCTCACCGAGACCTGGACCGTATGTGGTCACTGGGCTTCGAGGAGTAGCAGAAGGCATCTTCGCGGCGCTCCGATGATCACGCTCGCGCTCGCCGGGGACGTGATGCTCGGGCGGGGGGTGGACGAGGTGCTGCTGCGCGGGATGCGTCCGGAGGAGCCCTGGGGCGATACTCTGGCTCTGCTGCTCTCCGCGGACCTGCGCGTGATCAACCTGGAGTGCGCCCTGACGACGCACGACCGCCCGTGGTCGCGCACCCCGAAGGTCTTTCATTTCCGGGCCGGGCCCGAGAGGGCGGTGGGGGTTCTGCGCGCGGCACGCATCGACGCCTGCTCGCTGGCCAACAACCACACCCTGGACTTCGAGGAGCGGGGTCTGCTCGACACGATACGGCACCTGGACGCCGCCGGCATCCGGCATGCCGGGGCGGGCCGCGACGCGGAGGAGGCCGCCCGGCCCGCCGCCCTGGAGGCCGAAGGTGAGAGGGTGGCGCTCGTGGCCTTTACGGACAACGAGCCGCCGTTCGCCGCCGGGGAGGGGAGACCCGGAACGAACTACCTGCCGGTCTCCCTTGATCCGGATGTACTCTCGCAGGTCGAGTCGGTGATAGGGGCGGCGCGGGAGGCCGGCGCGCGGACGGTCGTCTTCTCGAACCACTGGGGACCGAACATGGTCGAGCGGCCGCCGGAGCACTTCCGACGGTTCGCGCGGGCCGTGATCGAGCGCGGCGCCGACGTCTACTACGGCCACAGCGCACACGTCTTCCAGGGCGTAGAGATCTACGGCGGGAGGCCCATCCTCTACGACACCGGCGACTTCATAGACGACTACGCGGTGGACGAGCGGCTGCGCAACGACCGCTCTTTTCTCTTTCGCCTCTCTGTCGAGGACGGGGAACTCAGGCGCCTGGAGCTCTTTCCGGTCTCGCTCGGCTACGCTTGCGTCGGACTGGCGCGGGGACGGGAGAAGGAGGAGATTCTGGGGCGCATGGAGCGGCTCTCGGCCGAGTTCGGGACGACTTTCGAGCGCCGCGAGGGCCGGCTCGTGTTCGAGCCCGGCTAACTCTGCTCTTCGGCCAGAGCCGGGCGGGTGCCCTCGATAAGGAAGGCGACCACGTCGAGGAAGTCGCCGCTCTCTTCATAGACGCGGCGCTGGCGTTGGGAGCCGGTGCCCCCCTCGACTATCTCCAGGACGCCCAGCAGTTCGTTCTCGCAGCCGAGATCCTGGCTTACGGGGCGCAACTGCTCGACGAGGGAGCGGGCGAGGTCGCGCGCGGGGGTCGTGGTCTTGTCGCGGGGGTCGTAGAAGGCGGCGTCCATCCCGTGCCGGGCGGCGCGCCACTTGTTCTCTCCGGCGAGAGCGAGGTTATAGGGGGCGTGGGGACCTACCTCCTCCAGGAACCGGGCGACCAGGCACTGGGTCAGAGCGGCCAAAGAGACGGCGTATTCCAGGCTAGTCTGGGTGTCGAGGATGCGCAGCTCGATGGTTCCTATCTTCGGGTGCGGCCGCACGTCCCACCAGCAGAAGGTGTAGTCATCCATCGCCCCGGATTCGACCATCATATCCACGTAGCCCTCGAAGGACTCGTAGTCCGGGAAGGCGGGAGGGAGGCCCGCGCGCGGGAAGGTCTCAAAGATCTTGACCCGCGTGGACTCGAACCCTGTGTTCATCCCCTGCCAGAAGGGAGAGTTCGCGGAGAGAGCCAGCAGCAGCGGGGCCTGCTCCGAGAGGCGATTATGGGCGATTATAGCCTCCTCGGGACCGGGGACCGCGACGTGGACGTGCTGGCCGAAGATCACCTCCCGCTCGGCGACCCAGCGCAGCGTCTCGATGACCTTCATGTAGCGCTCCTGCTGGGTAACCTTCTGGTCCCTGTAGCGCGAGAACGGGTGGGTGCCCGCAGCGGAGAGGGACGCCTCGCAGGCGGCGGCCCAGGAGTTCACGCGGGCGCGCAGCTCGCGCAGGTGGCGCTCGGCCTCGGCGGCGCTCCGGCAGACCGGGGTCTTTATCTCCAGTACGGACTGGAAGAGTTCGTAAGAGACGAACTCGCACAGCTCCTCGGGGAGACGGGCCATGATCTCCTCTATCTTCGGCACGAGCTCGCCCGTGGTGGCGTCCACGATATGCAGCTCCTCCTCTACCCCCAAAGAGTAGCCCGTACCGCCGCCCTTGAACTCTATCGGCACCTTTCCTCCCTCAAGCCTCTCTATTCGCTGCGAGTGGTGTGTCGTCGGGGCGTCATGAACGTTCGAGGTCTCTCTCGGTAGCCCCCTATGGTAGCCGGTTCCCGCACCGAAAGCCATAAAGAGACCATTTACGCGCCCTTCGGTCTTCCGCCCGCCTGCGCGAGCGCCGCTCCCGAGAGCACCAGCAGCCCACCGGCGAGCTTCAGGGCAGTCACCTCCTCACCGAGCAGCGCCACTCCCGTCAGGGCGGCTACCATCGGCTCTACGGTCGCTACGATCGCGGCCCGACCGGCCCCGAGACGCCTTATCCCGAAGGTGTAGAGCGCGAAGGCCAGCGCCGTGTGGACCACGGCGAGCATGAGGAGGATCAGATAAGATCCCGCCGGAAGTCCCGCGAGGGTATCCAGGGTGGGCAAGGCGGCGGGCACGAGCAGGACGGAGCCGAACAGTAGAGCGTAGCTCAAGATGACCGCCGGGCTCAGGCGAGAGGCGACGGGCCGCCCGAAGATCGCATACAGTCCGAAGGTCAGCCCGGAGAGGAGCCCGGTGACGAGTACCACCGGCCCGATCTCAAGGTTCGACGGGTCGTAGGCGCCGGCGATCAGTAAGATGCCGCACGCCGTCAACACGAGGGCGGAGACCTTTGTCGCTCCAAGGCGTTCGCCCAGGAAAAGGCGGGCCAGCACCACCACAAACGCCGGGGCGCTGTAGAGCAGGATCGCCGCCGTCCCCACCGTGCTCTCGCGCACCGTGTAGAAGTACAGCAGGTAGAAGATCCCGATGCCTACAAACCCTAGCGGAAGGAGCAGAGCCAGGTCGCCCCGCGACACCCTGAGCGGCTTTGTTCCCTGCGTTGTGAGCAGGAACCCAAGCGCTGCCAGCCACCCCCCGAAGGCTCGAACCGCCACCAGAGCCTCGACCGAGACTCCCTGCGTGTACAGCAGCTTGGCGAAGAGCCCTAGAGTGCCCCACAGCGAGGCCGCCGTAGCGACCGCCAGCGTACCCAGAAGTCTCTCTCTGCTCAATACAGCGGGCCTCCCGCATGACGAATGCGCGAGCCGTATTTATATGCCAAACGCCGCTTCGACGCAGGCGTCAACGTTCAAAGCACTTCTTGACAGGTCGACCGGAGCAACATACTATGCCGTAATGCGATGTATCGTTGCGCGATGCATCTGGTGATGGAGCAGAGTGGAAGGGTGGTGGCATGGGCGGTGAGGGCGTTTCGGGGGAGCGTTCCGGTGATCCGGGAGATTTCCTGCCTCTTACGCCCGTAGTACTGAACATTCTGCTGGCGCTGGCGGATGGGGAGCGTCACGGCTACGGGATCATGCTGGAAGTAAGGGAGAGGACCGGCGGGAGGATTAGGATGGGGCCGGGCACGCTCTACGGGGCGATCAAGCGACTGAAGGAGGGCGGTTTGATCGAGGAATCCGGGGAGAGGTCTGATCCCGAGTCCGGCGAGGAGCGGCGTCGTTACTACCGTCTCACCGGCTTCGGCGGCGAGGTTCTGGCGGCGGAGGTCGAGAGGCTTGAGGGGCTGGTGCGCGTCGCGCGCCGGAAGGGCGTCTATCCTGCGGCGGAGTCGAGCGCCGAGGGGACATGATGGCTACTCCAGGAGAGCCACGTTCCAGGAGAGACGAACGTGTTACGGAGATCTCGGGGCGAGTGTACCGGCGGCTTCTGCGAGTCTACCCGCGCGGGCTTCGGGATGAGTACGGCGATGAGATGGCCCGCTGTTTTCAGGACCTGTGCCGCGAGGCGCTGGAGAGCGGCGGTCTGGGTCTGGCGGCGTTGTGGGTGCGCACCGTGCCAGAGTTGCTCCACACCGCGGTCAAGGAGAGGAGCGCTGAGTTGAACAGGAACGTGTACCGGTCCATCGCTGGCGTTGCGCTGACGACGGCGTTCGTGTTGCTGATACCCCTGTTGGCTGCGCCGGCCTGGACCCTGTTCGATTTCGTCTTTGCCGGCGTTCTCATCTTCGGAACCGGGCTTGCGTACTCGCTGGCAGCGAGTAAGAGGGGCGATATCGCGTATCGGGCTGCCGCTGGTGTTGCACTTGCGGCGGCATTCATGCTCGTCTGGGCGGTCGTTGCCGTTGGCGTCATCGGGTCCGAGAGCAACCCTGCCAACCTGATGTACTTTGGTGTGCTCGCCGTCGGGATCGCCGGGGCCTTCATCGTGCGCTTCGAGCCCCGGGGCATGGCGCGCGCGATGGCCGCGACGGCCGTGGTCCAGGGGCTGGTCGCCGTGATCGCGCTGGTCTATGGGGTGAGCGGGGCGGGAGAGATCCTGGCTCCGAACAGCTTCTTCGCCGCGTTGTTTGCCGGATCGGCGTTGTTGTTCCGGAGGGCTGATCCTCGCTCCGGCTGAGGGACGAATGTCGGCGAGCACCCGATAGCTGTGGTTCGTCCGGCGTAAGCGGTTAGCGGCGTAGTCTGCGTCGAGGGCTGCGCACGGGCGCACCCTAGTGACGGTCCAGTTTGCGGGCGACCTCGTTCAGGCCGACGCGGAAACAGATGGAGCGCCCGTGCGGGCAGGTGGCGGGGAGGCGGCTGGTGAGCCAGTCCTGGATCAGGGCTTCCATCTCCGGCATGGAGAGCCTGTCGCCCATCTTGACCGCCGAGTGGCAGGCTATCGTGGCGAGGAGTCTCTCCTCCCTCTGGCGTCCGGGACCCGTTCCGGCCACCGCCGAGAGAGCGTCCTTAAAGGCGCCTGCGACGTCACGGTCGGCCAGCGTGGAGATGACCGCCGTCACACGCATCGAGCGTGGGCCGAAGGGCTCGGCCTCAAACCCGTAGACGGCGAGCTCCTCGAGACTCTCCGAGGCCAGTTCGGTCTCGGAGGGTGAGAGTTCCACCACCTCCGGGACGAGGAGACTCTGCACGGTGGCGGGGCTGTCGGAGTCGTTGAGACGGTCCAGAATCGCGCGTTCGTGTGCGACGTGCTGGTCCACGACCCAGAGCGCCTCCGGGTCCTCGACCAGGATGTATCCGGCCCCGAGCTGACCGATCACGCGCAGCTCCTCCAGGCGCGGGAGAGCGCCGCGCTCCGGCAGCTCATCCGGACGCCGTTCCGAGAGCGGCATGGAGGCGGCGGAGATCTCCTGGCGCACCTCCGCGAGCCCGCGCGCCGGAGGTGCCGGGTAGAGAGGCGTGCTCTCGGCGACGCGTGGCACGCCCTCCCGCGCCTGGTGCGGCGCTGAGAGGGGGTCCTGGGTAAAGGGACGCGCCGCGGGGCGCGGGGGAGAGGCCGGAGTTGGGTGACGCCACTCTATCGCGGAGCGGACGGCGGCGGCGATCGCGCCGCGGGCTGCCCGCTCCTCGGAGAAGCGCACGACCTGTTTCGTGGGATGGACGTTCACGTCCACCCGCCTCGGGTCCACCGTGACCTCCAGCGCCACCGGCGGGTAACGGCCAGAGGGCACCGTCGCCCGATAGGCATCGTCGAGGCCGCGGTGGAGGTTGTCGCCGCGCACCCACCTGCCGTTCACCGAGACCGTCTGGTGGGCTCGGCTGCCCTCGGTGAGGCTCGGCAGCGCGGCGTAGCCGGAGACTTTGAAGGCGCCCGACTCGTACTCGACCCTGCGCAGGGCGCGCGCCCTGGCTATGCCCATGATCTGAGCCAGACGCTCCAGGAGGTCGGCGGCCTCCGGCAGCGAGAGGTAGTCGCGCCCGTTCTCGGTGAGGCGGAAGGCGATCTTCGGGTGAGCGATCGCGATGTGGGTGAGGACCTCGGTTACGGCGGCGCGCTCGGCGCGAGGCCCTTTGAGGAAGGCGCGGCGGGCCGGAACGTTGTAGAAGAGGCGCTCAACGAGAACGGTAGTGCCCCTCGGGTGGGGGGCAGAGGAGACCTCAGGCTCCGCGCCGCCCTCCACGGCGACCCGCGTGCCAGCGCCCTCGCCGGTGGAGGTTGTCAGGCGGAACGAGGAGACGCTGGCGATGGAGGGGAGGGCTTCGCCGCGGAAGCCCAATGTGGTGACCGACTCGATGTCCTTTGCGGTCCGGATCTTGCTGGTGGCGTGGCGCAGGACGGAGAGACGGGCGTCTGCAGGCGCCATTCCAGAGCCGTCGTCGCGCACCAGGATGCGGGAGGTGCCGCCGTCGCGCAGTTCGACCTCGATGCGGGCGGCGTCGGCGTCCAGGGAGTTCTCGACCAACTCCTTCACCACCGAGGCCGGGCGGTCCACGACTTCCCCGGCGGCGACCTGCTGGGCCACGCGCGGGTCGAGGATACGGATGCTCAAGCGCGCTCCTCCATCGGCTCCGAAGATTGTAC
>JBFLXF010000053.1:0-8666 GCA_040757515.1 Actinomycetota bacterium | reverse complement strand
TCAGCTGCGCAAGGTGGGGGTGGTGTGATGCGGCCCATCGAGAACTACGAGGTCTTTACCGCGCGACCGAACCGGCCCTTGAGGCACAACGGCAGCGTGCGGGCGGCGGACGCCAAGGATGCTGAGGTCTACGCGGAGCTCATGTACGACGAGTGGCGCTGGGAGCAGATGTTCGTGGTTCCCAGCAAGGCGCTCGTCCGCGTCATCAAGCCGGAGTAGTAGGAGGAGTCCGTGAACGACTACATGGTTTTCGCGAGGACCGACTACAGCGAGCCCGTGGAGCATCGGGGGAACATCCGGGCGGAGGACGACGAGCAGGCGAGGCGGGTCGCGGTCGAGCGGTTCGGCGAGGATTGGCTGGAGCTCGTGCTGGTGCCCGAGCGCGATATCCACTGGGCGATCAGGAAAGAAGAGGTGGAGGAGGCTACGGCATGAGCGAGATGGATCCGGGCTACAGGGTAGAAGGTACCGAGGAAGTCGCGCCGCCCAGGAGCGCGGCGCAGGAGTTTCAGGTGGAGAACGACGAAGCACTGGCCGCGCTGGTTAACCTGATCGCGGTCATCGGCGACAACGAGTACTTCCTCGGAAGGCGCATCTCCGAGTGGGCCGACGCGGGACCTCTCCTGGAGTCCGCAGTTGCCTGCTCGGCTATATCCCAGGACACTCTGGGCCGCTCGCGGGCCATCTACCCGCTGCTCGAAGAGCTGCCCTGGCCCAATCCCCCGACGCCGCTTCAGGGTGAGACCGACCGCCAGCGGCGCTACTCCGTGAGTTTTCTCGACGAGGAGTTCCCGAGCTGGTCGAACGTGGTGGCCGCGCTGGCCCTGATCAGTCCGGCCATAAGCACGGTTCTCGAGGCCGTTCGCGATTCCGGCTACGAGGCCCTCGCCAGGAGGGCGCGGCGCATCCTGGAGGAGGAGCGCCTCACCTCGGCCTACGCCGCGGGCCTCGTGCGCCAGATGGCCTCCACCGACCGGGGCCGCGAGCTGTTGCAGCAGCGGGTGGACGAGCTCTTCCCCGAGATGCTCTGCTGGTTCGGACCTCCGGGGGAGTCCGGGTTGGAGGTCCTGAAGAGTGAGGGGCTCGTCAACATGACCAGCGAGGAGATGCGCCAGAGCTACCTGGGGCGCGTGGTGCCCCTTCTGCAAGAGGTCAACATCGAGATCCCGGTGAAGTGGAACGACAGCGAGAAGAGATGGGAGTACGGCGAACTGCCATGGAGCGATTGGAACCAACTGCAACGCCGCCTGGAGAGGCCGGCGGCGAAGAGCGGCGCCTGAGCTGCCCCTGGTGCGGTTCGGACAGCGTGGAGCGCGTGGGGGCCTACGGCTCGCACCTGATGGTCTCTCAGTACATCTGCCTCACGTGCCACAGCCCGTTCGAGCGCATCCGTAAATGACGGAGCGTTCGGGCGCACGGACACGGCTCGAAGAGGGCGTGCTGCTCGTCGAGCTCGACAGGCCGGAGCGGCGCAACGCCCTCGACGAGACGCTGCAGAACGAGCTTCTGGAGCTGTTTCTGGGAGCGGGCCACGATCCCGAGGTGCGCGGCGTTATCCTGACCGGCAGCGGCGAGGCTTTCTCCGCCGGTGGCGACCTCTCCCGCTTCGAGCGGGACTGGGACCCGGCAGAGTTCCGCGCGCACAGCCACGAGCTGACGCGTCTGATCTCCTCCGTCGAGCGCCTGGAGAAGCCGGTGGTCGCGGCCATCAACGGGCTCGCGACCGGGGCGGGTACGCAGCTCGCCCTCGCCTGCGACTTGCGGATCGCCTCCGAGAACGCGCGCTTTCTGTTCAGGGAGGGTATGATCGGGTTTATCCCCAGCCACGGCGGGTGCGTGCGACTGGTCAAGCTCGTCGGCCTGGCAAGGGCGCGGGACATCCTGCTCGGCGGCGAGGACCTCACCGCAGAGGAAGCCTTCCGCCACGGGCTCGTTACCCGCGTGGTCCCGCACGAGCGGCTGCTGGACGAGGCGAAAGAACGCCTGCGGCGCATCTTCAGGCGGGCGCCGCAGGCCTACGGCCTGGCCAAACGGCTCCTGCACCTCTCGGCCAGCGTAGACATCGAGAGCGGGCTCTTCGCGGAGAGCCTGGCGCAGAGCCTGCTGGTGGGAACCGAAGACCACAAGGAGGGCGTGCGGGCCGCCCGCGAGCGGCGCCGCCCCTCGTTCAAGGGGAGGTAGCGTGGCCCACATTCTTCCGTTCGAGGACAAAGTGCCGCAGGTGGCCGAAGACGCCTTCATCGCGCCGACGGCGGTCCTGATCGGAGACGTGGTGGTGGAGGAGGGGGCGAACGTCTGGTTCGGGGCGGTGCTGAGGGGAGACTTCAACAGGATCGTGGTGGGGGCGGGGACGAGCGTGCAGGACAACTCGGTGATCCACACCAACGAGGAGCTGCCCACGATCATCGGCTCGAACGTAACCGTCGGGCACCTCTCGCTGCTGGAGGGGTGCGAGATCGAGGACGGAGCGCTCATCGGGATGGGCAGCATCGTCCTGAACCGGGCGCGCGTAGGAAGGCGGGCGATGCTCGCCGCCGGGAGCGTGGTCCGGGAGGGGCAGGAGATCCCGGCCGAGGTCCTGGCCGCCGGGGTGCCGGCGCGGGTGAAGAAGGCGCTCGAGGGCAGCTCCTCGGCGTGGGTCGAGACGGCGGCCCGCGAGTACCAGTCGCTCCGGCTAAAGTACATGGGAAGGCCCGAGTATTCGGTGAGCGAGATCGGGAAAGGAGATGCTTAAGCGATGGCTCAGGCGTTGATAGGCGGAGAGAAGGTGGGGGCGAAGTCCGGCGAGGAGATGCCGGTCGTAAACCCGGCTACCGAGGAGCCCTTCGAGACCGTCCCGAAGTCCGGTCCCGAGGACGTGGACGCGGCGGTGGCCGCGGCGAAGGGGGCGCTCAAGGAGTGGTCCGGCAAGGACCCGGACGAGCGGGCATCCATCATGCGCGCCGGGATAGAGAAGGTCGAGGAGCAGGCGAAGGACATCGCGAAGCTGCTCGTGCAGGAGCAGGGCAAGCCGATGATGGAGGCCATGGGCGAGCTGCACCACTTCCTGCACGGGATGAGCTTCTACGCGGATCTCGCCAGCAAGATCCGGGGCGCCTACGCCCCGCTGCCGTCCACTTTTGGCACGAGCTACGGCATGGTCATAAAGCGCCCCATCGGGGTCTGCGCCGCGATCGTGCCGTACAACTTCCCGCTCACTCTGATGGGCACGAAGGTCGGCCCTGCCCTCGCGGGCGGGAACACCATAGTCGTCAAGCCCGCGAATACCACGCCGCTGGCGACCCTGAGGATCGCGGAGTTGATGCAGGAGGCGGGCTTGCCGGCGGGCGTGCTCAACGTCGTCACCGGTCCCGGCAAGGAGGTCGGGGAGGCGCTCGCGGTCCACGACGACGTGCGGCGGGTGGCGTTCACCGGGAGCACGGCCGTGGGGCGCAGGCTCATGGAGGTCGCGGCGCCGAAGTTCAAGCGCATAAGCGCCGAGCTCGGCGGCTCCGACCCGGTGATCGTCTGCCCCGACGCGGACGTGGAGAACGCCGTGAAGGGCGTGAACATCGGGCGCTTCTTCAACGCGGGCCAGGCGTGTCTGGCCGCCAAGCGGGTCTACGTCTTCGACGAGGTCTATGACCGGTTCATGGAGAGCCTCGTCAAGCGGGTCTCCCGCTACGAGCTCGGCAACGGGCTGGAGAAGGCGGAGAAGCCGAAGATAAGGATGGGTCCCCTCAACGCCGCCCGCCACCGCGATACGCTGCAGGAGCAGCTCGACGACGCCGTCAGCAGGGGCGCGAAGGTGACCTACCAGGCCGAGAGGAACGGCGACAGGGGCTACTTCTTCCCCCCGACGATAATCGAGGGCGCGCCGCACGACAGCCGCGTGGTGCGGGAGGAGACCTTCGGGCCGCTGCTGCCCGTCTTCCGGGTGAGCGACATAAACGAGGCCATAAGGCTCGCCAACGACTCCATGTACGGGCTCGGTTCCTCGATCTGGACGTACAACGTCAAGTACATCCACAAGGCGGCGCAGGAGATAGAGGCCGGCATGACGTGGGTAAACCAGATCCACTACGGCTACGACGAGCTGCCCTTCGGTGGCGTGAAGGAGTCCGGCATCGGCCGCGAGCACGGACCGGAGGCCCTGGAGTACTACCTGGAGTCCAAGTCCGTCGTCGTCGGCGACCTGGATATAGCGGGCGACGAGGGCGCGGGTATCCAGTAGGAGGGGAGGAGAGAGCATGGCAGTCGAGTACGGCAGGGAAGGTAACGTCGGGTACATCACGCTGAACAACCCGCCGGCGAACAGCTACGAGTACTCCTTTATGGAGGAGCTGGGGGAGGCCGTGGACGCGGCCGCCGGGGATGATGGGGCGCGGGCGGTCATCTTCCGCAGCGCACTGGATCGGTTCTTCTCGGCGGGAGCGGACATAAAGGCGTTCAACGCCAACACCACCGAGAGAAACATGGACATGATCCGGCTTGCCCACAAGAACCTGGGCCGGATCGCCGAGATCCCCAAGGTCTTTATCGCCCAGATTCACGCGACGGCTCTCGGCGGAGGGCTTGAGATGGCGCTCGCCTGCGACCTGCGTTTCGGCGCGGAGGGCGAGTACTATCTCGGGCTGCCGGAGGCGACCCTGGGGCTGTTGCCGGGCAACGGCGGCACGCAGCGGCTGCCGCGCCTCATCGGACGCACGAAAGCCCTCGACCTCATGATCACGGGCCGCAGGCTCTCGCCCGCCGAGGCTTACGAGCTGGGCATCCTCGACAGGCTCTTCCCGGCCGACAGTCTGGAGGAGGAGACGCTGAAGTACGCCGAGGGTCTGGCCACCGGCGCGGCCGGAGCCATCGGTTCCATCAAGCTTGCCGTGCATCGGGGTCTGGACCGGCCACTGGAGGAGGGTCTGGAGATAGAGCGGGAACTCGTGGAGCCTCTCTTCGAGAGCGAGGAGTCGAAGGAGGGACTCACAGCGTTTATGGAGAAGCGCCGGCCCCAATACCTCAAGCAAACGTAACATCTTGATCCGTTATGTAAAATGCGGGGGAGGAGCGGAGTGCTTCTCCGCAGGAGGTTCGGCGTAGAAGAGGTGAGAGAGGCGTGGCGAGATCCGAGACCCTGATCCAGGCTTCCGGCCCCGACGACGAGGCGCTGGCGCCCAAGCAGGCGCACCTGATAAAGAGTGCCTACAAGGTGATGGGCGAGAAAGGGTTGAACCACCTCTCCTTGCAGGACGTGGCGGATGAGGCCGGCGTGAGCAAGGCCATCCTCCCGTACTACTTCGAGTCGAAGGAGAACCTGATGCTGCTTACGATGCGCTGGGTGCTGGCCCGCGTCGCCCAGCGCATTCGCGAGGCCATAGACGGGGTGGAGACGGCGGAGGAGAAGGTCTCGGCGATGGTTGACGCCATCTTTGTCGGCCCGGAGTCCAACCGCAGGTTCTACCTGGTCTTCTTCGACTTCCTCGGCTACGCGGCGCGCAACGATAAGTTTGCCGACGTGGGCGCGACCTTCCACGAGATCTGCAATGGCCTCTACGCCGAGATGATCCGGACCGGACAGGAGGAGGGGGTCTTTCGCAAGGGTGATCCCCGTGAGGCCGCTACGGTCGTCCGGGCGCTGGTGGACGGGCTGTTCACGCAGTGGATCCAGGACAAGAACTGGGAGAGAACCCACGCGGAGTGCCGCGAGACGTGCAAGCGTTCGATACTCACCTACCTGACCGCCGGCGCGTAGAGACGCGACCGTTCGCCACGTGTTGCGGCCGGTCTGCGGGCACCCGCTGAGGAACACCCTCGATGCGCTTGACGGGTCCCGAGCCGCCGAGAGGGGTGGCTCTCAACCTGCGGGACTCGCCGAGGTACGCTGGGGTCTCGACCGTGGGAGCGGGCTTCGTGGCGTTCCTGCTCGGCGCCACGGGGCCCGCGCTGATCGTCTACCAGGCCGCCACGAACGCCGGGTACCCGGCGGCGGTGATCGACTCCTGGTTCTTCGCGATCTACGTGGGTGGCGGCCTGCTGAGCCTGCTTCTGGCCTACCTCTACCGGGAACCCATCTGCGGCGCGTTTCCGATAGCCGGCAGCGCCCTGCTGGTGACGGTGCTCGGCGGGTACAGCCTTCCCGAAGCGGTGGGGGCCTTTCTCGTCTCGGGGGTGCTTGTGACGCTGATAGGCTTCTCGGGACTCTTCGACGCTATCATGGAGCGCGTGCCGAACGAGGTCATAATGGGAGCTCTGGCCGGGATACTGCTCCACTTCGGAGTCGAGGTGTTCGTCGCCGTGCCCGAGGCGCCGCTCCTGGTTGGGACCATGCTCGGGGTCTACCTTCTCGCCTTGCGCCGCGTCCGCGCCCTCCCGCCGGCCCTCCTCGCGCTCCTGGTCGGTCTGGCTATCGCGGCAGCGGCCGGACGCTTCGAGGCGGGAGAGGTGAGCCTGGCTCTCTCGCGTCCGGTCCTGGTCTGGCCCGCCTTCGATGCCGGTGCCATGCTCTCCATAGCCCTGCCGCTTACCCTGCTCGCCATCGCGACGCAGAACGCGCCGGGGGTCGGGATACTCTGGGCCAACGGCTACCGGCCGCCGGTCAACGCGATAACGATCCTCAGCGGCCTCGGCTCCATCCTGACCGCTCCTCTCGCAGGCAACGGTCTCAACATCGCCGCGCCGATGACCGCCCTCTGCGCCAACCCCGACGCGCACCCGAACCCCGACGGTCGCTACGTCGCCACGGTCGCGCAGGGGCTCTTCTTCATAGCCTTCGGTCTCGCGGGGGCCACGGCGGTCTCCCTCATACGGGCGCTGCCGCCCGCTCTCGTCGTGACCGTGGCCGGTCTGGCGCTGCTGCCGGTGATCCTGCAATCGCTGCGGCTCTCCGTCGGGGGGGACAGGCACGCTTTATCCGCCGGGATCGCCCTGCTCATCGGGGCGTCGAACGTAAACATACTGGGCATAAACTCTGCTTTCTGGGCGATAGTAGCGGGGATACTCCTCGCTCGTCTCTTCCCCCAAGATTCGAAAGGAGGCTCGTGAACCTGGCAGACGACCGTGAGGCCACGCGCCGATGAGCGGGACCGTTCCGCCATCCTCTCTGGCTACCCAGCCCATCGGGCGAGCCTCCAGTATCGCGGAGGATATTCACCAGCTCAAGCTGCCGGTACCGTTCCCGCTGAAGTTCGTGGCCTCTTACCTGGTCGAGGGGCGCGGCGGCTGGACGGTCATAGACCCCGGCTTCGACTACCCGCCCGCCCGCGAGGTCTGGGAGTCGGAGGCGACGAGGCTGGGCATAGACCTGGGTCGCGACGTGGAGCGCATAATCGTCACGCACCTTCACCCGGACCACATCGGGCTCGCCCGCTGGCTGCAGGAGCGCAGCGGGGCGCCGGCCTGGATGCTGGAGGGCGAGATCGGGAACGCCCGCCGCGTCTGGGACCCCGAGAGGAATACCGCCGAGTTCGTCCGGCACATGATGCGCAACGGTATGGACGCCCGGACGGCGGGCGCCACCGCCGGGACTACGCGGCTCGGCATCCGCGTGCCGGAGGACCTGAACGCCCTGCGCCCCGGAGAGTTTATTCAGCTCGGGGCCGGCGAAGCGCGCGTACTCCACACGCCCGGGCACTCGGACTACCACTTCGTCCTGCATGACGAGCGTAGGCGGCTTCTGTTCGCCGGGGACCAGCTACTGCTGCGCATCACTCCGAATATCGGGATGTGGACCTACACGGCCCCGCGTCCCCTCGCGCGCTATCTGGACTCCATAAGCGGGCTGCGCGGCCTGGACGTGGAGGTCGTCCTCCCGGGGCACGGGCCGCTCTTCCACGACCTCGACGGACGCATAGGCGAGTTGATCCGCCACCACGAAGAGCGTCTTGCGGTGATGCACGACGCCTTCGGTGGAGAGCCGGCGACGGCGTTCGAGATCGCGCGTCGCGTCTTCGCGGACGACCTGAGCGACCATCAGCTCCGCTTCGCGGTCGCCGAGACGATCGCCCACCTGGAGCATCTGGTGGATGAGGGCCGCGCCGAGCGCCGGGAAGAAGACGGTGTGATGACCTACCGGGCGGTCTAGGGCGTGCTGCCGGACTACGAGGAGCACCGGAGCCTGATCGAGGTCGCCCGCGGCGAGCGGCCCGCCGACCTCCTGGTGCGCGGCGGCACGGTGGCGAACGTCTACTCCGGCGAGCTGTACCGGGCCAACGTCGCCGTCGCCGGGGGCCGCGTCGCCTACGTCGGCGAGGGCGAGCGGGCCCTCGGCCCCGAGACTCGCGTGGTGGACGCGAGCGGCATGATCGTCGCCCCCGGCTACGTCGAGGCCCACTTCCACCCCTGGGTCCTCTACAACCCCGTAAGCCTCGTCGAGGGTATCCTACCCTTGGGTACGACCACCGTTGTCGCAGATAACCTCTTCTTCTTCATGCAGATGGGGACGGAAGGCTTCGCCGCGATGGCGGACGACCTGCGCGACCTTCCGCTCCTGTACCTGTGGATGGCGCGCCTCACCTCCCAGGCCAGCTTCCCCGGAGAGGAGGAGATGTTCGCGCTGGGGAAGGTCGAGCCGCTGCTGCGCAGGCAAGACGTGATCGGGACCGCAGAGGTAACCCGCTGGCCCGCGCTCGCCGCCGCAGACCCGAACCTCGTGAGGGGCATCCGGGCGGCGAAGGCGCTCGGCAAGATCGTGGATG